>JALVAL010000639.1 GCA_027011205.1 Gammaproteobacteria bacterium | reverse complement strand
TAAATCAGGGCTGTTGCTCTTTCAGATGTAAAAAGTTTATTTTATAGCTATTGATTACTAAAAAGTATGAATTTTTTTCATTTTTTTACACAAATTTATTAAAATTATTTAAAGTTTCCTAAATAAGATTTAAACTTAGGAGATCAATTATTATAGAAAGGCGTTTTGTCTTTCTTAATCTAAGCATTAGTCTAAGTATTATTTAGTTAGAGGATTTCCAATTATGGCCAATAGCCACCTGTTTACATCTGAATCTGTTTCTGAAGGTCACCCGGATAAAATTGCCGACCAGATTTCAGATGCCGTTCTCGATGCCATTTTAGCAGAAGATAAAACAGCTCGAGTTGCCTGTGAAACCATGATCAATACCGGCATGGTTATCCTGTCAGGCGAAATTACCACGTCTTCTTATGTTGATATGCAGGCTATTGTCCGCAACACTATTAAAGATATAGGCTATAACCACTCGGATATGGGCTTTGACTATGAATCCTGTGCCGTATTAACCTCAATTGATAAACAGTCTGCTGATATTGCCATGGGTGTAGATGAATCAGACAACCATGAACAGGGCGCAGGTGATCAGGGAATGATGTTCGGCTATGCCAGTAATGACACCGATGTTCTAATGCCGGCACCTATTACTTATGCTCACCAACTGGTCAAGCGCCAGGCACATGTACGTAAAAGCGGTCTGCTGGACTGGCTGCGTCCAGATGCCAAAAGCCAGGTTAGTTTCCGTTATGAAAACGGTATTCCGGTCGGGATTGATGCAGTGGTTTTATCCACTCAGCATAGTGATGACATCAGTATCGGTACCCTGCGTGAAGCGATTATGGACGAAATCATCAAGCCGGTACTGCCGGAAAAATGGATCAGTAAAGACACCAAATTTCATATTAATCCAACAGGACGCTTTGTTGTTGGCGGCCCTGTGGGTGACTGCGGTCTGACCGGACGTAAAATTATTGTCGATACCTATGGTGGTATGGCACGTCATGGCGGTGGTGCTTTTTCCGGAAAAGATCCCTCTAAAGTGGATCGCAGTGCAGCCTATGCCGGACGCTATGTCGCTAAAAATATCGTGGCTGCAGGTCTTGCTGATCGTTGTGAAATACAGGTATCCTATGCCATTGGGGTTTCCCAGCCGACTTCTATATCGGTAGAAACCTTTGGCACCGGAAAGATCAGTGATGATAAACTGGTGGCACTGATTAACGAACATTTTGATTTGCGTGCCGGCGGACTGGTAAAAATGCTGAACTTATTACGTCCGATTTACCGGGCCACAGCGGCCTATGGTCATTTTGGTCGTGAAGAACCACAGTTCAGCTGGGAACAAACCGATAAAGCCAGCGCATTAAAAGACAGCGCAGGTCTATAAAACAACATTATATATGTCTCTTGCTGCACCCTGAATGTGCAGCCTGTGACTTACGACTTACGACTTACGACTTATTATAAAGGTACAATATGTCAGATTATAAAGTAGCAGATATCAGTCTTGCCGACTGGGGAAGAAAAGAAGTTTTAATTGGCGAGCAGGAAATGCCCGGACTGATGGCGCTTCGTGAAGAATACGGTTCATTACAGCCACTGAAAGGTGCCCGTATTGCCGGTTGTTTACATATGACGATTCAGACAGCGGTGTTAATGGAAACGCTGACGGCTCTTGGTGCAGAGGTTCGCTGGTCTTCCTGTAATATTTTCTCAACTCAGGATCACGCCGCAGCGGCTATGGCGGCTGCCGGTATTCCAACTTTTGCCTGGAAAGGAGAAACCGAAGAGGAATTTATCTGGTGTATTGAACAGACTATTCACGGCTCTGACGGCTGGACACCCAATATGATCCTGGATGACGGCGGCGACCTGACCCAGATGATTCACGATGATCATCCGGAATTATTAAAAAACATTAAAGGCCTGTCTGAAGAAACCACTACCGGTGTTCACCGTTTATATGAAATGGCTGAAAAAGGCGAATTAAAAGTGCCTGCCTTTAATGTCAATGACTCGGTAACTAAATCCAAATTTGATAACCTGTATGGTTGTCGTGAATCGCTGATTGATGGTATCAAACGTGCTACAGACGTTATGATTGCCGGCAAAATTACCGTGGTTTGTGGTTATGGTGATGTAGGCAAAGGTTGTGCACAGGCATTTCGCGGTATGGGCGCTACTGTCTGGGTCACTGAAATTGATCCCATCTGTGCCTTACAGGCGGCTATGGAAGGTTATCGTGTGGTTACTATGGACAACGCCGCTGATAAAGCGGACATTTTCGTGACCACTACGGGTAATATTGATATTATTACCCACGACCATATGAAGGCCATGAAAAACGATTCTATTGTCTGTAATATCGGTCATTTCGATTCAGAAATTCAGGTTGAAGCCTTACGTCAGTATGAGTGGGAAAATATTAAACCTCAGGTCGATCATATTATCTTCCCTGACGGTAAACGTATTATTCTTCTGGCGGAAGGTCGTCTGGTGAATCTGGGTTGTGCAACCGGTCACCCAAGTTTTGTTATGTCAGCCTCTTTCACCAATCAGGTTCTGGCACAGATTGAACTATGGAAGCATAGTGACAAGTACAACAATCAGGTTTATGTCCTGCCCAAACACCTGGACGAAAAGGTAGCCCATTTACATCTGTTAAAAATTGGCGCTGATCTGACACTTTTGAGCAAGGAACAGGCCGACTACATTCGTGTTCCCCAGGAAGGCCCTTACAAGCCTGATCATTATCGATATTAAAGTCTGAGGTCATAACATAAGTCGTAAGTCGCTCACCTGACTTTCGACTTTCGACTCTCGACTTATAACTTACGACTTTTAAAATTTATGAAATCACAGCAACAATATCCTCAACCCATCAGTTTTGAGTTTTTTCCGACTAAAACAACAGAAGGGGCAAAAAAACTGGCTCAGGTTCGTGATGAACTCAGTATCTTAAACCCTCTGTATTATTCTGTCACTTATGGGGCCGGAGGCAGTACTCAGGAAGGAACGGTTAATACCGTAATGAGTATTAAAGATGCCGGCTTTTCTGCAGCACCGCATTTATCCTGTATTGGTGCCACCCGGAATGGTCTGGGTGATCTGCTCAATACCTTTATAAATATGGGTATAAATCGCATTGTGGCACTGCGCGGTGATTTACCTTCCGGTAATCGTGATATCGGTGAATTTCGCTATGCCAACGAACTGGTAGAATTTATTCGCTCTGAGACCGGCAGCCATTTTCACATTGAAGTAGCTGCCTATCCTGAGGTTCACCCCCAGGCAAAAAATGCCCGTAGTGATTTAGAACATTTCGTTACCAAAATGAATGCCGGTGCAGACAGCGCTATTACCCAGTATTTTTTTAATATCGATGCCTATCGCTATTATGTGGACAGTTGTGAGCAGGCCGGACTGGATAAACCCATTGTGCCCGGTATTATGCCCATTACCAATTACTCCCGCCTGGCTGGTTTTTCTGATATGTGTGGTGCAGAAATTCCCCGCTGGCTGGCCAGACGCCTGGAAAGCTTTGGTGATGATATTGAATCCATTAAGGCTCTTGGTCTGGATGTGGTAACCAGCTTATGTGAACAACTACTGGCCGCCGGAGCACCCGGTCTGCATTTTTATACTCTGAATCAAAGCAAAACGACTTTGAAGATTTGTCAAAATCTTGGTTTAGGTGAGTAATAGATTTAATTTCGCCTGGTTTCCGTGCAGAAGCATGGGAGCCAGCATATCCCTTTATGCTGCTTTAAAAAATAAGCTTTAAGCCTACGGCAATAGTAACCACTTCAAACACTCTTTTAATCCATCGATTTCCTGCAACAATAGCCAGATGAGCCCCGCTGAAGCCGCCCAGTAAAGAGCCTGCTAATAAAGCCGGCAGCCAGTCCCACTGTATACTGCTGAGCATTCCCAGAGTAATTGCACCGGTGCCGTTCCAGAACACCCCGACCAGAACCAGGGTATAAGCCACTGCCGCTTTATAATCCAGTCCAAACCACCTGATCAACCACATGGTAACAAACAGGCCTGTCCCTGAAGTGAGGGAACCGTTTAATATCCCGATAAAACAGAGCATCAGGCCGCCAATCATCATACCTCGAGGTGAGCGGTTAATGGCTTTTAAATGCTGCCCCATATTGGGTTTTAAGCAGGAGTAAACACCCAGTGAAATGGTTAATACTCCCAGCGCAAAACGGGCTGCTATTTCCGGGATCTGAACAATAATAAATCCACCGACAATAACACCCGGTATACCGCATAACAGGATAAACAGCGCAAAACGATAATCCAGATTTCCGGATCGCCAATGACGTATAGTGGCTCCAACGCCCAGAGCAACGCTGGCTACCTTATGTGTCGCCAGTGCGGTACTGAACATCAGTCCCAGGAATATCAGTACCGGCAGTTGTATCAGCCCGGCTCCACCACCGGCAAAGGCAGAAAAAGTATTGGCAATCCAGGAAACCACAAATAGGAGAAATTGTTCACTTATTGACATATAAACTACTTTTATTCATTGCTATTCTCTGTACTTTTGTTATACATTAACTAAAATAAAAACACGGGTAAACCCGCGCCTCGCTAAAAAAGACGAGGCTTTTGGCAAATAGTGTCACCTCTGCAATCTTCAACCTTAAGGACGTGGATTGCAGAGCTGCTGGGTAAAATTCCCTTATATGGATCAATACTTTTTTATTATATAT
>JALVAL010000638.1 GCA_027011205.1 Gammaproteobacteria bacterium | reverse complement strand
TGATGATCCCAGGCATGAAAGCCAATTTCATGTCTGGCATCTGAGGCTGCTTTTATAGGTTGGGGAAGATGAGCCCCTATCTTTTTTCCCGGCCAGAAGGTTCCTCTTAAAAGAATATCCCAACCATAAAGACTGGCGGCACTGGAACGAAGCATTTTCAGCAGAAATGCCGGTTTTAGCAGACGCCATAAATGTCGTCCCATATTATCAGGCCCTACTGAAAAAAAGAACGAGGCCTTAAGCTGTTCCCTGGATAAACTCTCAAGTAATCGCGGCACACCCAGAGCTGTACCACGATAGGTATCGACATCAATGCGCAAGCCAACTTTTACTGACTTTTCAAGCAAATTAGACACTCTGTTCTACCGTAATTATTTCTTCTCAAGTGCTGCAACAGCATCTTCAAGGAAAAAGTTTAATGTCTCATCAATGGTTTGTTCCATGGTAATGGTTGGATTCCAGTCCAGTAAACGCCGGGCATTTTCAATACTGGGACGGCGGTGTTGAACGTCCTGATAACCGGCACCATAATAGCGACTACTCTCAATTTTGTGCATCCCTGCAAAGGGAGGAAATTTGTCACGTTGCGGGTGTTTTTCAAACTTCTCCAGCAAGACTTCTGCCATTTGCTTGATACTATACTCATTTTCCGGGTTACCGATGTTAATGATTTGTGAGTCACAGACATTATCCTTATTTTCAATAATTCTGAACAATGCTTCAATACCATCTGAAATATCAGTAAAACAACGTTTTTGCTCACCGCCATCCACCAGTTTAATCGGGGTTCCCTCAACCAGATTAAGAATTAACTGGGTAATCGCCCGAGAACTGCCAATGCGGGCTGAATTCAAACTATCCAGTCTGGGTCCCATCCAGTTAAAGGGTCTAAACAGAGTGAATTTTAAACCCTTTTGACCATAAGCCCAGATGACTCGATCCAGTAATTGCTTGCTGGTGGAATAAATCCAGCGCTGTTTATTAATCGGTCCGGTAATAAGATTAGACTTGTCTTCATCAAAGTAGGGGTCTTGAGACATTCCGTACACTTCCGATGTGGATGGAAAAATAATACGCTTATTGTATTTCACACAATAGCGAGTAATTTTAAGATTTTCTTCAAAATCCAGCTCAAAAACTTTTAAGGGGTTACGAGTGTATTCAATGGGTGTGGCAATGGCTACCAGTGGCAGGATCACATCACATTTTTTTACGTGATATTCAATCCATTCACTATGAATACTGATATCCCCCTCAACAAAGTGAAAATTTTCGTGGGATAACAAGCGACTAATGGCACTGGAACTGATATCCATGCCATATATTTCATAACGACCTGAGGCAAGTAAATGCTCACTTAAATGGTTACCAATAAAACCATTAACACCAAGAATCAATATACGCGTAATCTTTTGTCTGGCAATGGCTACGGACGCCTTGCTTCCAAGCCTCATACCGTTAATTAAACTCATACTCTGAGCGAGTTGAGTACCATTGACATATAAACCATCTTCACTTTGGCCAAAATTAACCTGTAACTGCCCCTCTTTACAGGCAATCGTTAATGGTTCTTGTGAGGTGATAGTACCGGGAGCCACTTCAGCCGTTTGCTCAATAATACTGGCAGACCAGATTATAATTTTCCTGTCACCGGTGAAAGTAAAGGCGCCAGGATAAGGTTGTGTCACTGCACGAACCATATTGTAAGCATCTGATGCAGAACTATTCCAGTTAATTTCACCGTCTGCAGGACAACGCTTACCATAGTAACTGGCTATAGATTCCTGTTGTGGTATTTTATTAAAAGTACCCGATTTAATCTCAGGCAGTATTTTATTTAATAAAGTCTCAGATAGTTCACATAATTTATGATTTAAAGTCAATGCAGTATCATCATGAGTTATATTCAAACGTTCCTGAGCAATAATATCACCCGAATCCGGTTTTGTAGTCATTTGATGCAGGGTCACACCGGTCTCAGTTTCACCATTGACCAAAACCCAGTTTATAGGTGCACGACCACGGTAACGAGGTAATAATGAGCCGTGCAGATTCATGCCGCCCATTGGAGCAATATCCAGAATAGCCTGGCTTAACAGCTTACGATAATAAAAAGAAAAAATAACCTCAGGCTGCATTGCCTTAATTTGTTCTATCCACAAAGGATGACTCACATCATCAGGAGCAAAAACAGGAATATTATTTTCAGCAGCAAGTTTTGCAACAGAATCAAAAAAAATAGATTCTTTGGGATCATCAGGATGCGTAAACACAGCAACGATTTCAAAACCATTCTGAATCAGGCTTTTTATACCGCTACATCCCATATTATGATAGGCAAAAACAACTGTTTTCATTGGAACTCCATATTAAAAAATTAAAAAAGATTGTCAGAAGATATCTATATCGCGGGATAATCAGTTTTTACGCCCTACTATCTCATGAATAAAGTAGCGTGGTCGAGCACGGACATCATGGTAAATACGGCCGACAAACTCTCCTAGCAGACCAATCCCGATGAATTGTGCGCCGATAAAAATGAATAAAATGGCAAACAGCGGAAAAACCCCATTAACACCCCACTGAGAACCATATATCAGTCTCAAAACGACCAGAATCAAGGAAAAGAGAAATCCTAAAAGAGCAATTCCGCCACCAATAAAACTTAATAAACGAAGCGGTAACGTTGTCATGCTGGTTAATAAATCAAATTGTAAATTAATCAAATCAAAAAAATTGTATTTGGAGCTACCTAAAGTTCGTTCTGCATGAGCAACATAAATTTCGGTACTATTGCGAGAAAAGCTGTTAGCCAGAATAGGAATAAAAGTACTGCGTTCATGACATTGCAACATGGCCTGAACAACATTCCAGTGATATCCACGTAACATACAGCCATAATCACTCATACCAACGCCAGTAAATTTTTGCACCATTTTATTCACTAATTTTGAGGCATAGCGACGAAAAAAAGTATCCTGACGATTTTTTCGAATGGTGCCGACAACATCATGCCCTTTTTCAAATTCATCAATAATATTGGGAATTTCTTCCGGTGGGTTTTGCAGATCGGCATCCAGAGTAACAATAAATTCACCACGCACATGAGCAAAGCCTGCCATAATCGCCGAATGTTGACCATAATTTTTATTTAAAAAAATGCCCATTATTTTATCCGGATGTTCTGTTGCTGCATGACGAATAATTTCTACAGAATTATCCTTGCTGCCATCATCAATCAGAATCAGTTCAAATGGTTTATCAAGGGACTCAACGCTTGATAAGGTTCTCTGAATAAGCTGGTCAAGCGCCTGTTCTTCGTTGTAAACAGGAATAACAATAGAGACCATGCCTTCTTCCGGGCAGGACTGTTGACAATATTCTGGTTGCGTTTCTAGGTTCATTTTATTGGCTAATTATCTCTTTTAAAACTCTTTTAAAACATGGCTTTAATGGTTTGAATCACATGCAGTGGATCAGCTGGCTGCATAGCCGGAAATAACGGCAGTGAACAGATCCGAGCCGAGTTATATTCTGTATTAGAAAGGTTATTGATACCGGGAAGTGGATTGTCTCTATAATATTTCTGTTCATGAACCGCACGAAAATGCAAACCGGTACCAACGCCCTGCTCTTTTAATCGCTGCATAAATTCATTACGGCTAAAGCCGGTTATAGATTCGTCGATTCGAACAATAAACAGATGCCAGGCATGTTCCATTTCATAAGCAGGGATCTGTAAGGGTTCAATTCCTTCAATTTCATTAAATGCCTGTAAATATTGATGAGCAATTTCTTTTCGGGCTGTATTAAATTTAAAAATCTGCTCCAATTGACCAATACCCAGTGTGGCAGCAATATCCGTCATATTATATTTAAAGCCTGGTTCAAGTACTTCTGCCTGAGGTGCCCGGCCCTGAGTTTCTCTATCATAAGAATCTACGCCTAAACCATGAAATTTCAGCCGCCGAATTTTTTCTGCCAGATGATCGTCATTAGTGCAAAACATTCCACCCTCACCCGTGGTTATATTTTTTATCGGGTGAAACGAGTAAATAGCGGTTCCCTGCTGACCAATATGATGATTTTTATAATAAGTACCAATAGCATGAGCGGCATCTTCGACTATCGGAATATCATATTTTTTACCCAGGGCATAAAGCTCATCAAGATCAAGTGCGGCTCCCGCAAAATGAACGGGTATAATTAAGCGAGTTTTTTTTGTGATTAATGGCTCAATTAATTGAGCGGTTGTCATCAGTGTATCTTTATCAATGTCAACAAAAACTGGAGTCGCTCCGGATAAGGTGATCAGATTGATAGTGGAAACCCAGGTCATCGATGGAGTAATAACTTCATCGCCTTCACCAATATTATAAGCCTGAAGTAACAAATGCATGCCCGCAGTGGCAGAGGATAAGGCAATCGAATGTTTACAGCCTGTAAAAAGTGAAAATTGTGATTCAAATTCCGCATTTTTTTTACCCGTTGTTATCCAGCCTGAACGTAAAACTTCTACCACATCATAGATTTCCTGTTCACTGATGGACGGTTTTGAAAAAGGTAAAAAACTGCCTGACATAATTATTTTATAATCCAGAATATAAAGAAATGTATCAGATCAAATAATCTATACATGTTCATTAAAACAATAACAAATTGTTTTTTAAGACTTTAACTTAATCACCTTTAACTTAATCACCTTTAAATAAATGTTATTTACAAGCTATAATAT
>JALVAL010000637.1 GCA_027011205.1 Gammaproteobacteria bacterium | reverse complement strand
GTTTTTATTTGCCTCCACCTATACCCAGGCCCAATGGTCAGATTCTTTAAAAGAAGGTTGGGACAAATCTAAAGAATACGGTGCAGAAGCATGGACGGCTACCAGAGAATTATGGAACTCTACCAATCAGATGTTTAATCTGTCTGAAGAGGATCGTAAAAAACTGCGTCAGGATGATGAAGATGAACGTTTCCGGGAAATGTGGGCTGATCTGTTCAGTGAAATGCAGGACGGTGTTGGGTTAGTTGATAACATAAAAAAAGCACCGCAAAGCGCATTTTTCTCTGCTGATAAAAAATCATTAAAAGACGATCTGGATGTCATTCTCGATAAAATGATAGTCCTGCTTGAAGATGAAAATATTAATGATTATCGACATAAAATTGCAGAAATTGAACAGTATATAGCAGCTTCAAAAGCTAATATTGCTCACTACCGGGAATTAAAAATTACTGCTCCCAGAACCCATATGGTAAAAACCACCAAAGATGCTTATGATCAGAAAATAGCCCAGGAACAACACAACATAAAACTCTATGGGCAGGAAAGTCAGCGCATTAAAACTTATCTGCGTGAACGTCTTGATGATATGGGTATACATCTAACTCAGGAGCAGGTGGACATTTTACTCAGCCGAGTGGATGGTGATGATATTATTCAAATGTCCGTAGTATTTGATGTACTAAAAAAGATCACTCAGCGCTTGATGCAGCTGACACAGGAATCCGGTGAAGATATCCACCAGGCTAAAAAATATTATGGTATGCATGTGGTGTTATTAGAAATGGTGAACTATATGCAGCAGAAGTATATTGAACAGGTAGATAATATTTATATACCAAAAATTAATACCATTATTGATAAAACTCTGCTGACGCAAAAAACGGCCAGAGAACATTTAAAGGCAGATAACAATTTAAAACGTCGGGCAACCTATATTAACAATATTGAAGCACAGAATTTAACTTTAAAAGCTGCCAGATTATACAAAGATAATTTAAGACAGCAGAAACAGAAGGTACTGTCAGCTCAGGGTGTTATTCAGAAAGATCTGAATCTGGCGCAAAATACATATGATACGGTGGAACTGAGTGCTGATTTATTATCGGTACTTAAAACCAGCCAGGATTCTTTTGATGTATTAATGAGTCTGCAGGTACCTGAAATAGTGCCCTTTGAAAATCTGCAGATGAAAACTAAATTTCAGGAATTATCAGATAAAATAAGTCGTAAGTCGTAAGTCGTAAGTTATTGAGGATCTCTGATTGCCGTATAGGTTTGGGTGGCAATTTCGAGTTCTTCATTAGTTTTTATGACCAGTATTTTTACTTTTGAAGTTTGAGATTGCAGTTCCAGTATATTATCTGAAGCTTGCTGGTTTTTATGCTTATCCAGCTTAATACCCAGACTATTCATATTCTTGCATACCTGTTCACGGATAACGGCTGAGTTTTCACCAATGCCCCCTGTAAAAATAATAGCATCCGCGCCATTTAAGGCAGCTGTATAGGCACCAATATATTTTTTTATCCGGTAGCAGAATATTTTTATGGCTAATTTTGATAGTTTATCGCCCTGTTCAGCCTGCTTGATGATTAGGCGCATATCATTCTGAGCACAAATGCCTTTTAAGCCGCTTTGTTTGTTTAATAAGTCATCCAGTGTCTGAATATCTGCGCCGGTTTCTCTGGCCAGATAAAATAAAATGGCCGGATCCAGATCGCCGCTGCGACTGCCCATTAGCAATCCTTCCAGTGGTGTCATGCCCATAGAGGTATCAATGGACTGCCCATTATCTATAGCCGCAGCGCTGGCACCATTACCCAGATGAAGTGAAATCAATCTGGGGTGTTCTAAATTATGATAATCCTGAAGGAACCGGGCTGCCTTCTTGCTAACGTAATGATGTGATGTTCCGTGAAATCCATAACGTCGAATATGGTGCTTGTTATACAACTCATAAGGCAGTCCATAAATACAGGCATAATCTGGCAGGCCGGCATGAAAAGAAGTGTCAAAAACAGCTACCTGTGGAATATCAGGTGCATATTGCCGTGCCATCTTTATACCCAGCAGATTAGCCGGATTATGCAGTGGAGCCAGAGGTATTAACTGTTCAATTGCTTCAATAGTTTGTTGATTAATTAAGGTTGGTTGCTTAAAACATTCGCCACCGTGAACGACGCGATGTCCAATAGCATCCAGATCCGCTAATTGCCGGATATGTCCCTGACCGGATAATTTTTCGACCATGGTTTTAATAGCCTGCTGATGATCTCTGACCTGTTCAATTAAACCTGAGTAAAGTACCTTATGACAGGTCATATCAAATAACTGAAACTTTAAGGAAGAGCTGCCGGAGTTTAATACCAGAATTTTCATTGTTTGTATTGCCTTATTCTGCTGCCGTACGAACCAGGGTCTGAGCCTGAATGGCGGTAATAGCTACAGTATTGATTATATCCGCTACCAGACAGCCGCGACTGAGATCATTTACGGGCTTTTTCAGACCCTGCAAAATCGGCCCGATGGCAATGGCTCCGGAGGAACGCTGTACGGCTTTATAGGTATTATTACCGGTATTTAAATCGGGAAAGATAAACACTGAAGCATTGCCGGCAACCCTGGATTCAGGGAGTTTGCTGTGAGCCACTTCCGGTGAGATAGCCGCATCGTACTGCATAGGCCCTTCAATGAGCAGGTCAGGACGTCTATTTTGAGCAATCTTTGTTGCCTCTCTGACCTTATCGACATCCTTGCCTTTGCCTGATGTGCCGGTGGAATAGGACAGCATGGCAATTCGGGGGTCTATGCCAAACATCCGGGCTGTTTCTGCTGAACTGATACAGATTTCTGCCAGTTGTTCAGCATTGGGATCAGGGTTGACGGCGCAGTCCCCATACACCAGCACCTGAGTTTCCAGGCACATAATAAAGACACTGGAGACCACAGATATATCGGGTGTGGTTTTAATGATCTGTAACGCAGGACGAATGGTATCTTCGGTGGTATGAATGGCACCGGAGACCATTCCATCGGCATGACCCATATAAACCATCATAGTGGCAAAATAGGATTCATCGGCAATGGCATCGGCAGCACGTTCAGGTGTTACACCTTTATGCTTTCTGAGCTGAAATAAGGTTTCTGTGTAAAGATTAATATGTTCTGACTGATGGGGATCGATGATTTGAGCCTGTTCAATATTCAGGCCCAGAGATGCAGCATGAGTTTTAATGGCTGCTTCATTGCCGAGCAGAGTGATGTCCACCGCCTGACGGCGCAGCAGGATCTCTGTGGCTCTTAAAATACGTTCATCACTGGCTTCGGGCAGTACAATATGCATACGTCTGTTTTTGGCTCGTTCCAGTAAAAGATGCTCAAACATAATGGGCGTCATAATACTGGATTCGGTAATGTCCGCCTGATTAAAAATAACCTCAGCATTAATATGCCTGTCAAACAGGCCCAGACCCAGAGCCTGTTTACGTTGATTGTCCGGTGTAATAACTGCCTTAACCTGTTCTACCTGCTGAGTGCTTTTAAAGGTATCATCAGCAACAGACAGGATGGGTACCGAGAGTTCTATACCCTGCAGCAGGCGCAACATGTTCTGTTGCGGTGTAAAACCGCCGGTCAGCATAATACCTGCCAGATTAGGATAATTTATTGAGGATACAGCACCCAGTGATGCCAGCAGAATATCTGCCCGATCACCACCTACAATGATCAGATCGCCATCTTCAATATAGCTGAGAAAATGTTCAACGGTCATGGTGGCAATTTTGACCTGTTTAACCACTCGTTGTAAGTCCTCAGCAGAACCCATAATACATTTTGCCTGAAGGCTGTGTTTGATATCTGCAAGAGTGGGAATGTCCAGTTCGATGTTGTCCGGGATATAAAAGACAGGAATGTTCTGAGGGGTATTAGCGGTCTGATTCTGCAATAGTTCCAGAATTTGTTCAGAGACGCGGTTTACAAAACTGGCAAAATGAGTACAGCCGGATTTACGAATAATGTTATGGGTTATTGTTAGTTCTTCCTGAATAGCAGGAACATCCTGATCCTTCGCATTAATGACACCAATAAAAGGACAGCCAAGATTTTTAGCAATTTCCAGATTGATATTCATATCAAATGCCGCCAGAAATCCGGAGTTGTTCAGGCCTTCACAAACGACAAAATCATATTTTTTCTGCAGTTTATTAAACTTGATTAATAATTGCTCATAAAATTCTTTTAGCAGACCTTTAGAAGCCAGTCTGTTCACATCCTCAATATCAAATCCATAACAATCATCATATGGCATTTCAGGACAATACTTATGCCTGATTAGATTAATATCATTATCCAGTTCCCCGCTGTTAAAAATAACCGGTCGGAAAAAGGCGATTTTATCAATTCGGCGGCTTAATATCTCCAGCAATCCTAAAGTGATCAGTAGTTTACCCGAATGAGATTCCATGGAGGCAATATAAAGACTGGTGGTTTTCAAGAAGCAATATTCCATATTATTAAAAAAATGTGGGAAAACAATGTGTTGCAAAACTGTACTTTAAATAATGAACTTAATCAAATTTTTCCCGGACATAATAAATAGTGTGCAGGTACATTTGAGCGGTGAAAGTTTTACAATGCTGGTTATTTATATCTGTCATGAAAAAGAAGCCATTGAAACAGCCTTAAATAAAACTGGCTCCTGTCTTTAAGGGTAATGGCTGGATGATTGTAGAT
>JALVAL010000636.1 GCA_027011205.1 Gammaproteobacteria bacterium | reverse complement strand
CCATCATACCGGTCACATTATGCTCTATTATATTATCTATAATTTCGTTTTCATGAGAAAAAACAAGTTCAAAGCCAATTCGACTATAACTAATATGATTACTAATAAAACGATTGGTTAATGAATTGGTTATATATATATCACGAACTTTTATAAATTCATTTTTCTGGATGAGGTTGTCATGACTATTCCACAATCGTAAGCCATCTCCTCTTAAGCTGGTTGTCCGATCTTTTGAAGAAATAGTATTATTACGGATAATATTTTTATTAGCCCCCAGAACGTTAATCCCAAACAGGGTGTTTTTAATAATATTATCTTCTATAAGTACATTATCGGCTTTTAATGTGATACCGGAATCCATACGGTCAAAAGAGTTGCCGGAGTTTATCAGCTGTAAACCTTTTATCACAGAATTACTGGCCTCTATGGTCAACACTGAACCAGCACCTTCAGCATCCACTATAACCTTACCCTGTCCGTCAATGGTAATGGGACGATGAATAACCACTGGGCCTGAGTAATGCCCGGGTTCAGGGTGCAACACACCATTTTCCGGTGTCAGCTCAATATAAAGCTGTAATGGTGGAAAGGCAAAAACACTGTAAAAGCCCGATAAAACCAGAAGAATAACGGGATATAAAATAAATTGCTTGAACATAATAGGTGATCATAAAGCTTTAATCAGTAAATCTCAAAATAAAATGTTGAGTAACATGATCCGGATCAATGGACTATAAGCTAATACCCCTGGTATTGCTTAAAAGAATTATGAATTACCTTTTTAATATTAGTTTCATATGGTTGTCGTAATTCTGTCACAAAGGAAGATTATATTGTGCAGAAAAACAGGAGGAAAAAAATGTACCCACAAAGCAGTACCGAGGATTCAAATTATGATGTCATTAACTGTCTTACTTATTATCCGGGATATGAAGTCAAATTCACTCAGGATAAGGAGGAATTGAACCAGGTAAAAAAACTACGTATAAAACAAATTAATGCCATGCATGCCGATGATCCGGAACAAAATGAAACCAGTAAAGTTAACACAAAAAACAATAAGAATTATAAAAAACTTATTGATGAGCATAAAGACCTGATCCATGATGGCTACGACAGCCATACCAGACACCTTATTGTTAAAGATGTATATAACAGGCGGGTTATTGCCTATGTGCGTATTATTGATTCTTTTACTGCTTTTAAAATCGGCGGTTTTTTTAGTGAAACTCGTTTCAATCTCAGTAAATTAATTAATAACCAGCAATATTATTTGGAATTCAGCTGTCTGGTGGTTGATGAGCAGTATCATAGTTATCATACTATAAATCTACTCTGGTCCGGTCTGTTACAGTATGCACAACAAAGTGGTGCAGATGCAGTCATTGGACTTTTAGCGGTGCCCTTAAATAAGGGTATAAATAATAGCTTTAATAACGCTTTACGTATGATCTCAAAGCTTAAAGCCCGGCATATGAGTAATAAAAAACAGCGCGTAGTACCTTATCAGATGCTGCCCGGTTCATTTAGCAGTAAGTTCTCCAGTAAAATACTGTCTATAGTATACATTGAGTATTTATTCTCCAGAGGCATCAGAATTTGTGGTGATGCCTACTGGAATCACTCCAGCAATGAAGCCGAACTTTTTATTTACTATAAAATGAATAACATACCCAGAATTCCGGAATGTATTCATTTAAATGAGATTGAATTAGGCCGAATGTGTGAATAACTATAAAGTATTATTTCAGTTCCCTGGTTACTCTTAATGCCAGTCCGGAAAAGCGCTGAACTCTGCGTCGGACAGTATTCTCCCAGACAGATTGATGACTATAAACATCCAGTCGTTCCTTTGCGCGGGTAATGCCGGTATACAATAACTCTCTGGACAGTACCGGACTGTCTTTTTCAGGCAGAACCAGTGCTACATGAGTAAATTCTGAACCCTGACTTTTATGTATGGTCATCGCATACACCGTTTCCACCCTGGGCAGCCGCCCTATGCTCAACCAGCGATATTTATTATTAACAGCCTGTTCATGCTTCCCTGCCGCCATGCTCTGAGGAAATACTGCCTGTAGTTTCCCCTGCTCATTTAACCACAGTAATCCGACATCTCCATTAAACAAATCACTGGCATAATGATTTTCAACAACCATTACAGGTCGTCCGGGATAATACTCTCCTGTTATTGTTATCAGTCCCTGTGATTTCAGATATTGTTCCGTTAGGGTATTGATATGTGTCACACTATGTTCATTCTGACGTACCGCACATAAAAAACAAAACTTGTTTAGCAGAGAAAATGCCTCATCCACAGATAATAAACTCTGATCAGTAAATAAGGGCTTATAATAAATATCCAGTAAGTTTTTAAGCCATAGTTCAAAGGAGTCCGCCGAGTTCAATGCAATTTGCTTTTGCCCCTGCTCTAATAATTGCCAGCTTGACAGGGAGCCACCGTCAATAACTCGGCCAGCGAGTTGTCCAATCTCTCCACAACTGTCAAAACGTCGACTTTTCTGCAGTACGGTCAGATAATCATAAAGCGAATCATTTGTGTTTAACTCAAAGCCCGTTAATTTGCTGATAAGTGTTGCGTTTTTCTGGCTATAGGAGGTAAGCTTACAGGGCGCCAGATCGGATAAAATACTACCGGCCGCCACCGAAGGCAGTTGATCCGCATCGCCCAGTAAAATAACTCGACAGCAGCTATTAACAGCACGAAACAGACGCGCCATTAAAGGCAGATCAATCATCGAAATTTCGTCCACCAGAATCACATCATAAGGTAAGAGTCGATTATTATCATATTTAAAATTATGACTACCGGAAAGATAGCCCAGTAATCTGTGCACGGTACTGGCAGAATCTGGAATAGCATCAAGTGTTACGTCTAATTCAGGATTTTCTTTCAGTAAATAGACTTTTGCAGCATGTATAGATTCATTAAGTCGTTGGGCGGCTTTTCCTGTAGGGGCCACCATAGCAATCCGCAATTGCCTGTCAGACAGAATTTGTAATGCACTGAGTAATTTGGTGACCGTATAAGTTTTACCGGTACCAGGACCTCCGGTGATCAAACTAAAGGTATGTAATAATGAATTGGCTACCGCAATCATTTGCCAGTCAGGTTCTGAGTGACTGTCTGCACCAGCGAACAATTGCTCTAATACCCTCTGAGCCGTATTTATATCAAGTTCGGTTTCAGACTCAATAAAAGTGTTAATTTTTTCTGCCAGTTCAGTTTCAAATGTCCAGTAACGTCTTAAATAAAGACGCTGACATTCATAGACCAGAGGATGTCCCTCCTCTTCGGTCAGTTTAAGTGAACTGAGATAATCATGCCAACTGTCAAGATCAGGAAATTGATAGCCTGTTTTTAATTCAGCACTGTCTGCCCAGCGTTGCCGGCCGGCATATTCAGATAATAACAGACAGCTATGACCTTCTCTCAATGCTTCTGACAGAGCCATAACAGAATAAAAGAGCAGTTCAGAATCTATAATATCCAGACTATTTATTAATTGTCGGGCAAGAAAAAAATCAATAGCCTGTATATCCGCCAGTTGCTGACGCAACCCGTATAAGGAATTATTCACAGGCTTTTTCCTCAGTTTTATGATAGCTGAATAAACTATCCAGCTTATCCAGTAATACCGCATCTATTGAACTATAAAAAATGCCGCTCCCAGAGTGACGATTCATACCGCGTAAATAAAGATAATAGACGCCGCCAAAATGCTTTTCCGGTTGATAATCATCCAGTCTGTTTTTTAAATAGCGATGCAGCGCCAGTGAATATAATAAATATTGCAGATCATAAAAATTGTCACGAATATTTGTTTGCAGTTCATTGTGTCCATAACAGTCTATGGAATTACCCAGCCAGGTGGACTTATAGTCGGCAATAAAAAACTGACCCTGCCACTGAAACACCAGATCAATAAAACCATGCATCATCCCTTCTAAAACCTGATAACCCGGTAAATTCAGGACGGAAGTCTCTCCAGTATAACCTCTATAATCCGATAACAACCGACTTAAAGCATGCAGTTTCAGAGACTGCATGGGAAAATAAAATTCCACTTCCCTTAAGGTATCCGACCATTTAAGCTGTGCCAGATTTAACTTCTGGCGACTGGAGTTATTAAGAGGTGCTTCAAGACAGCTCAGCAGCCAGCTTATCAGCTCATCATCCTCAACCACCATGGTATCGCTGAAACGAGACAGAGGACGAACTATTGCCCGTTGCCAGTCGGGTGAACCAAAATCCAGGTATTCCAGAATATTATGCAGTAAATTACCCGCAGAGGCTCCTTTAATTAGTGTAAAACGTAAATCAGTGCTGTATATATCGCCATGTTTTTCGGACACATTAATATCTTGATCCCGATCCGGTAATGACAGACCACCATGACGCAGGTTACGGGTTAAAGATGAAAAAGAACTTAACCACCAGTTTTGTTCAATATGGCCGTTAAATTTTTCTGCGTTAAAATTTTCATCAATTACAGACTGCTCTGTCTTTGACACATTAAAGTCGATATCACTAATAACCGATAATGTCATAGAGCTGGATAAATCAATATCTGCCCTGTTATCAAACTGAGTACTAATCAGTGTATCAAGTTGTGTGTGCAGTCTGTCCTGCTCTCCCATCATAAGTGTTCTGCCCAGAGGAGACAGATGATATTCCTTAAAAGGTGCTGCACAGATATAACAACGCTGTTCTGAAC
>JALVAL010000635.1 GCA_027011205.1 Gammaproteobacteria bacterium | reverse complement strand
AAGGGGGCTTTTTCCGGCATTTTCCGGCATTTTCAAAAAAAATGCATTGCCGGACAAAAAAAAACGGCGTGGAATATCATCCACGCCGAAAAAAATATTTCATTTTCCCTGATAATAGACGAAATTTCATATTATCAGGGAAAACTTGACTGTTAATCACAAGTTGGGCTTACTCATCAACATCGTTGTAATCCGGGGCAGGCGTTTTGAGGCCATGCACCTTTTTCAGAGCTTCCTCAACCAGCACAGCCCGACTTTGTTCTTGCTCTGCCGTCCACTCAATCAACCACTGTGGCAATTTCATATGGACTGAGTTCTTTTTCAAGTTCGGTGGGGCAGGTTTCCGGCCTGCCCCTTTTGGGTTGCGAGCCGTCATGTTAATACCGTCCATCGACCATTTCTTCAACACTGGCGACACCAATAGCGGCTATTTCCGCACATCTTCTATGCCTGTTAATATCTTGACGGGCTTCTCTTTCACACCGCTCGATAGCTGTTCTTTCTGATTTATGCTTCATAGTGCAACCCCAACCGCAATTTGCATCACCGGCAACGTGCTCATCAAAAAAGTTATCGACCTCTTCTTTTGTCCCGTAAATATAAGTTCCTTCGTTTGCAAAACCACGGGGTGAGTACCAAGCTGATTTGTGTGTCAAGTTTTTCATTTTGTATCTCCGTTGTTTGGGTTAATTCGTTTTCCCTCATTTCTTAATTACAATGTACACTATAATTAAGCTAACGTCAACACTTAAATTAAAAACAAATAAAAAAAATCAACAGGCCCTTGCCCAACCAACGCATCGAGGGGACGCGGAAACAGTGCGCGGCTTTTGGCAGGCGCATTGGCCGCGCCCCTCATGCTAAACCGTTAGGCTATGGCATAGATACCGTTGCCTTCTAAGTTCTCCTCGAAAGAGGCCATCTTCTTTGACAAATAACTTCCATAAATATCCATCCGTTTTAAATACCCGTGCATCTCGTTTGTGGCAATTTTCGCCATATACGAAAATGGCGTGTTTTTGCCTTCAATGTCTGCGGAACATTCAATCATTCTTAGGACAGCCGCTTGCTTCATGTCGTCAAAATGATCAAGAGGGTTTTTGAATCTATGATAGAATTTTCTCCAAAAAGCAACCTCTGCCGCTTCGTAGGCAAGTTTTACGTCAAACACTGACAAGTCGTTTATAATAGCCATATGCTTTGTCTTTTTTGTAATATACCCCCTTTTCCTCAAGGCTTTCGCCCATGTTCTTTTGCAATCATATTCCTGCATTATCTCTTTTATCGTCATGCCGGAAACATCAATTTCAATTTTCTCAACACCCATTTTGTTCCTCCATCAAAATGAACCGCCTAACACTACATTCGAGCGGACCAGAACCACGTCTGGATTTTGGTCACAGCCCAGGCTGGCCGCTCAATTCAGGCCGTTATATGCTTATCGGTAATTCCCGGCATTGAAGATGTTCAGGAATAGGTTTCTTGCCAGCCATTTGCTTCATGAAAAATAATGTCCCCATAGCGCAACATTGATGAAGCAAACTTTCTGCCCATCTTTCTTCCATTGGCCGGAAGCCGTATCCCGATTCGCCACCACAAATAACCCACGACAAGCCTGTATGATTATGTATTACAACTCTTTCAAGCATTGGCTCTACAGAAACAAATCGCAAAGCGGCAGGAATTTCTTGCAGAGCTGGTATCCTGTAATCTGCCTGTTCTTGATTTTCTGCTGTAACACCAAGCCATACATTTTTAAGAGGCCAATCTTCCGGCAACCGCTCTTTTATATTCTCCGGTCGTTTCGTCAAAAGCTGGTAAGTCAAATGAGGAGTTTTTCTCATTATCTCCCAAGCATCACTGCGCCATTCGTCGGCGTCTTCAATAAAAAAATCAGACCACGAACAAACAAAAACCACACCGGGTTCTTTCAACCGCAACGGAAAGCTGAAAGTTCTCGGCTTCGAACGAATTACAGTTGCAGGGTCTTGCCCGAACCGTTTCTTATCTCTGTACATATAGCAATTTGCACAGCCAGCCGACACTTTTCGGCAACCCTGCCAAGGGTTCCATGTGTGATCTGCCCAATCAATTCCGGTGTCTTTCCCCATAATAATCACGCATATAACAAGCGCATTAACGACTGACCCGCTACCACGCCCGTTCTCCAGTAGTTAAATTTTAAGTTATTGCTACGCCCCACTATTACGGTTCATCCAGGGCGGGCAGGTTATGCAAACCGTTATACGTATTCAAATTCAATCCGATTAACCGGAGTTAGATCTGAAACTTTAGGCCCATAATGATCACGCAACATTTCAACAAAATCTGATGGATCCATGCACGGGAAACCTTCTTTTTTGCAATCTTCAACGGTAATAAAGCACAGCGGTTCAGTTCGGACAGAGACAATCCGTATAAGCCCGAGGCGTTTGACTTTTTCTCCTTTTCTCAGGCCCATGGCTTTTTCTACTCCACATACAATGTCTCCACGTTTCAAAAATCTCCAGCCAAAACGGCGGGTCACTGTTTTTGTTCTGTTTTTAAACTGTTCCGTCGTCATGGAAAAACTCATATTTCTTGGCATAGCCAACCTCCAAAATTTTCACCTGGCGATTGCTGTTGTTTGTTCAGATGTAAAGTATTTGTTTACAACTCACTCCCACCACCTGTCCCTGTCCACCCGGATAGACTCCACATACTCCTTCAGCTCCCGCGCCATGATCCGCAGCCCCCTGGTTCCCCTGGTCCTGGCATAGCCGTTTATCCTGCCGTCCCGCACCAGGTTGTAAACCGTTCGCTCCGAGACCGACAAAATCTCGGCCGCCACCGCCGGGGTAACCAGCACGGTTCTGTCCAGCACCTCCCGCTTGTACTGCTCCACGTCTCTCATGGTAATCCGCTCCTCTCTCATGGCCGGGCGCCCACACCACGGGAATACACTTTTACCTGCCGCTCGCCGCCGTCACGACGCCAGTTCCTGATCCCCATGATCTCGGCCGCGGCCAGGCCATACACCCAACAGTCCCACTGATGATTATCCTTGCCCTTGGGGCATATCCACCACCCCCGTTCATCCTGATACTCGGCGCAGAGCTGCTTTGCGTAGCCCGACTCCGTTTCCGCCTGCAGGGTGATACAGCCGGGATCACCGGGCTGGATCTGCAGCTTGCGCGCCAGCTCATCCTTGTGCAGGGTGACATTGATGGTGTACAGATTGAGCCCACCCGGAATCGGAATCTTCTTGCCGACCGATGAGGGGTAATAATCCAGCCGCTTGACGTTCCAGGCCTGCTCCATGGTACGCCGCCCTTTGACCGGCCGCCAGAATGGATTCTTCCGGCAGAAGATATACACTTCCACGGTCCGGCTGTGCTTGGGCCGGTGCGGATTGGTGCCGCCGCCGGAATCTATCCAGCCGCACTGACACCGGTACGGCGTCCCGTCCGCGTCCCGGTACTCCCGTCCGGCTGCCGCCTGCAGACCGGAGAAATCCTCCACATAGCCGTAATCTATCATCCACACGTCCAGAGAATCGCCCCAGCCAAAGGCAAGAACCTTGTAATGGAACCCCTGCTGCTGGGTATCGGCGATAATCAACAGACAGGACGGCGACCGCGGCGCCGTCCGCCTCGGCATGGACTTGTCCCTGAGGCGGAGAATAAAGTCCTCCTTGCGGTCCTGCTGCTCAAACACATAGTCAATCGCCTCATAGCCGTTGGCCCAGGCGATTTTCTCCACCACCGTCCCGTCCTGCGCCTTGAGCCAGGCCGTGGCAATCTCCGATAACGGCACGTCAAGACATTCCCAGGCCCGATGGTGGAACCCGACCGTGGCCGGCCGGATCACATCACCACCCTTGACGCATACCCAATGCCCGCACCGGATGGCCTGTTCCCGCATCGGCTCGTCCCAGAGTACGCCGCAATGGTTGCAGATATAGCCCACCGGCGCACCCGCGGCAACGTCCTCCACGGTAAGGCCTTCCACGTCAAGATGTTCTCCGTCCATGCGTACCAGCTCATCACAGTGCGGACAACGCACCCGCCACTCCCACACCTGGGCACAGGCCAGCATCCCCTTGTAGATAAAGAGCTGGGCCGGGGTCGAGGCGAAAAACCGCTTGTGCCGCCCCTTGTACAGCCGCCCGCGTTTGCGCAGCAGGGTGATCCGGTCGGCCTCCCGCCCGGCCTGTTCCTGCCCCTTGTCCACCTCATCGCCGAACACGTGCTTTGCCGCCCAGGTGGCCATGGACGCGGGCGAGTTTGCCCAGGCAGGATGAATGGTCACCCCGTGCGACAGCCTGATCTCGGACAGGGTCATGTCATCGCGGCCACCGGTCAGGTAACGGGACAACCTCGGCGACTGCTTGATCAGCGGCTTGAGCTTCTGCCGCGTCACCTTGGCCATGGTCTGCTCGGTGGGCATCATATAAAAAATATCGCCGGGGTCGCAGTCCGCGGCCCAGTGCAGACAGGTAAGCATGGTATAGGTCTTGCCCGACTGCTCTGAGGCGCAGAACCAGACCTCCCGCACCCATGGCAGACCATAGGTGTTCATAATCTTGACCGTGTGCGGCGCCAGCTCATGCCGCACCCGCCCCTGATGCGGCCCGTCCGTCACCATCCGGTAGCGGGCCGCATGCTCGGAGACCACCATCTTCTCCGGGGTGCGCAGCCGCCGGGTCACCGTCCTTGGCAGACGGCCAAGAACAAACCGCCGCCCGGCCAGCCGTTTCCGCACCCCTGC
>JALVAL010000634.1 GCA_027011205.1 Gammaproteobacteria bacterium | reverse complement strand
ATTCGAGGCTGCATTCAATTCTCCATAACTTAAACGATCATCACCACAAACCAACGCAATCGCATCTGGATTCGACAATACCTGTGACTCAAACCATTCATGAATTAGTACATCATCTGGATAGGAAACCTCTGTGTCATTCAAACCATAAAGCAACTCTTGCTCCTCCGAAGGTGATAGCATGCTAAGTGTAGCAACCTTATCAGTATCAGAGGCTGCCAACAAACCTTCAAGTAAACGCAGAAAATGCTCCGATAAACGCGATACCGTCGATTCATCAAAAAGAGAAACATCATACAACCACGAAAATGATAAACCCTGTTCTGTCACTTGAGTGTTAAGGCTCAAATCAAATTTAGCAAGTTGATCACCACTATTCATCAACTCAAATTCTATTCCAGGTATAGATAAATCACGTTCTTCTTGTGTATTCATGGTAAACATAATTTGGAACAAAGGTGTATGCTGAGTACTTCTGGGCACCTTACACAGCTCAACCAAATGTTCAAATGGAATGTCCTGATTTCCTTGAGCCCCTAGGTTCACCTGTTTAATATGTGACAGGTAATCTGAAACCGTCTCCTGTGAAGTATCAACCCGCAACACCAAAGTATTGACAAAAAAGCCTATCAATGGCTCAAGTTCACTGTGCAGACGACCGGCCACCGGTGTACCTATTACAACATCATCACTGTTACTGTGACGGCCCAATAATAAACTCAACACCCCATGTAACACCATAAACGGCGTCACTTCATGTGCTCGTGCAAATGCTTGTAAAGAATCAGCCACCGACGCTGGTAACTGACCATTGACCGCACCACCTTCATGACGTTTGTGCTCTGGACGAGCATGATCTAAGGGTAAAGTATGAACCGCAGGAACATCTGATAACTGATTCGACCAATACTTAAGCTGACCTTCTAACACTTCCTCCTGCAACCATTCTCGCTGCCAATGTGCATAATCTGCATACTGTATCGATAATGGTAATAACTCACTTGCTTTTCCTTCTGTAATAGATTGATATTCTGATACAAACTCTTTAACCAATACACCCATAGACCAACCATCCGAGGCAATGTGATGCATGTTAAACAACAAGACACCACTGTCCTCTGATTTTTTGAGGTAACTGGATCGCATCATCAAATCTGCACTCAAGTCAAATGCCTTGGATGCATCGGCTGATACTAAACGCTTCACTTCCTGCAACTGTTCTGTTTCGGTGAGCTTCTCCAGTGAATGACGTACCAAATTAAATTCAACATCACTACCTATAACCTGTATAGGACCTTGAGCATCTTCTGCAAAGACCGTTCGAAGCGATTCATGACGCGCCACAATTCGATTCAAGGCCTGCTCGGCCACATCCACATCAAAGAGACCACGAACCTGCAAAGCCATCGGCATGTTGTACTCAGGACTTCCACCTGCCATGCGGTCGATAAACCATAAACGTTGTTGAGCAAATGATAATAAAGCTTTTTCTTGATGCTCTACACCTCTTTTTCTTAATCTATAATGTCCTGCTTTCTTATATCCTTGACGTTCAGCAAGTTCCCATCCTAAATCACTTAAAAAATCATCTTGATAATACTGCTTCCAAGACCCCGCCGTCTTCTTGTTTATCGATTGATGGTCGTGGAACTTCACATCACCCAACATTCTGGATTCATCATGAATACCATCGGTCATACGATCAGCGCTGTCATCATAAGGTTTAATAAGTGCTTCGCTATAATCTAATGACAAAAAATTACACAGCTTGAGCATTGATTTTTCTGGTGCTGCCGTTAATTCCTCAAAAGACAATCGGTGTTGCCGACCTGATGGAATCCCTTTTAAAAATGACTCTATGTTCCTCTCGCTATTAACCCATAATAACTCACCCAATTGACGTGAATTGTAATCGTGTTTGTGCAAATATAGCAGCTGATCTAATTGTGCTTTCTCAAAAGACGAAATCATTCCATAAGGGTGGCGGGTCAAATGAATATAGTGAACTTCATCAAAATAAGCTTCAGCTTGTTCTAATATGGCAGGGTGATAGGCATACGATGGTGTCTTATCAACTAGTAATGTGTCACCAAGAAGCTCTTGCAACTGTAGATAAAAATCTTGTGTGCTCATTCCTTGTGCTTCATATTCAACCATCATCTGTTGGGCTTGTTTAGAGTCACATTGATTGACTTCCATCAAGGCTCGTATTACACCTTCACGCCAAAATTCAAATCGACCACTAAATGCTTCACTGCGCTGAGACAAAGTATCAAAACCCAACAACTCTAATTCTGGAGGAGCAAACAATTTATCATGGCCTCCTAACATAACCCGAAGCAGCGTTGAACCAGAACGGGGGGCTGACAGAATAAAAACAATTTTGCTATTTTTTCGCTGAATTGGTAAAAGTTTATTCGGTATCGAGGGAACAAGATTTTCAACAAATTTTAAGTCTTTTTCCTGTAATATCCAATCAGATATATTGCTTGAACAAGCAGCAAACTCTTCTTTTGTTAATAATTGCTTTTTATACAGTACCTTACTATAGTTACACTTCAAATAGGTTGCAAACTCAGAAACGGTAGGTGCATCAAAAATCACCACCAGGTGAATAATTTCTTCAAGGTATTCCTGTATCTTATTGATTAAACGCATGGCCAGTAAGGAATGACCACCCAACTCAAAAAAGTTCTCATCAATACCCACCTGGGCTTTCTTCAAAACATCTTGCCAAATTGAGCATAAAACAGTTTCCATTTTATCCCTTGGCCCAGCATATGAAGTAACACCACAAAGCAACTCAAGAGGCAGTGCTTTTCTATCCACTTTACCATGAGCCGTCAATGGCCACTGTTCAAGAGGAATAATCAGTGATGGCACCATATAAGAAGGTAAACAAATTTCTAATTTTTTCTTAACATCATTTACTAAATTATTGATAGAAAAAGGTTCTTCAACATCAAATATTACATAAGCAATCAAGCGTTTTTCACCAGGCTCATATTCCCTGGCCAGTACCAAGCACGAAGAGACACCATCACATAAGGACAATTGATGCTCTATTTCTCCAAGCTCTATCCTAAAACCTCGTATCTTCACCTGTTCATCATTACGACCCTCATACAAAAGCTCTCCTGACTGTGTAAAACGCCCCAAATCACCTGTCCGATACAAACGCGTATAACCTGCCTGCACCATTTCTTTGGTTGCATACCGATTCTCTGTAAAGCGCTCCTTAGTTAACTCTGGACGATTCAGATAACCACGAGCTAAACCGGCACCACCTACATACAACTCGCCAACACAACCCTTGGGAACTAAATTGCCAAAATTATCAAGCAAGTAGATAGGTTGATCTGACAAACTCCTACCTATCAAACCAGTTTTATCACCTAAACCAAGTGCTTTAAACGTAACATGCACCGTTGTCTCAGTAATTCCGTACATATTCACCAGTTGAGGGGTTTTATCCCCGCAGTAAGACCACCAAGGTTCCAAACTCTCTATTTGTAGTGCTTCTCCACCAAAAATAACATAGCGCAGTGATGGCCAACTGTAAGAGTGTTGTAAAGTGGTTTGGATAAACACGCCAAATGAACTGGGCGTTTGGTTCAATACTGTAACCCCATATTCCTGGCATAAACCACTAAAGGAATGTGGATCCCGTGTTTCTTCATGGCTTGGAATAACTAAATTACCTCCATACAACAAAGCGCCCCATAACTCCCACACTGAAAAATCAAATGCTATTGAATGAAAAAGTACCCAAACATCATCTTGATTAAATGAGAAGTGCTTATCAGTAATACTAAATAAACGTTGAACATTCCGATGTAGTTGCATCACACCTTTGGGTTGACCCGTAGAACCAGAGGTGTAGATAATATAGGCCAAATTATCCACTGATTGATCTGGTAAACGACCCACATTCTCACTCGAGTATTCAGATAAAAAATCAACTGCAGAATTATCAAGCTCCAAACAGTTAATACCTGACAAATCAACACCTGATAATAATCCAGTACC
>JALVAL010000633.1 GCA_027011205.1 Gammaproteobacteria bacterium | reverse complement strand
ATGTCAATCTTTTTTTGAAATAATTTATAAGGAGTGCGAAAACTTTATTTTTGTTTTTATCCAGACGCTTGTAAAATAAGGCTTTGGTGGGTTAGCGATTTTTGCTGTAAAATCCGCTTTTTACTTTACACCAAAAGGATTATCTGTAACCATACAACAGGCTATTATATCCTGAAATCTTCATTTCTTAACTTACGACTTACGACAATTATTTTAAAAACTTATGGTTCGAATTTATCCTGTTTTGCTAATATTACTTTTTTCTATGCCTGTATTCGCCATACAGCCATGTGACTCTAATCGTGTTCGTCTGCAAATGCTGGGCACCGGCGGCCCGGAATTAATTAATGATTCCCGGGCTTCCACAGGTTATCTTATCTGGCTGGATAATAAAGCCCGCCTTCTGATTGATACCGGTCCCGGCAGTGCACAGAATTTTAAACGCAGCGGTGCCAGATTTCAGGATATTGATTTAATTTTATATACTCATTTTCATGTGGATCACAGCGCGGATCTGGCCACTTATATCAAAGGTGCCTTTTTTACTGACCGCAATAAGGATTTACAGATTTACGGGCCTTCCGGTAAAGATTTTATTGCCTCTGCTGAACAGTTTACCCAGCGCCTTTTTGATGCCGGGACAGGTGTCTATCCCTATTTATCACCGTTTATAAATAAAGAGGCTCAGAGCAGTTATAAAATTAATACCCACACGATTGAATGGAGTTATAAAAACCGCAATATCCAGTCCATTATTAACCACAAAGACTATTCAGTACAGGCTGTTGCCGTCCATCATGGACCCTTTCCTGCTTTTGCCTATCGTGTTGAAGCCTATGGCTGTGTGATCAGCTTTACTGGAGATATGAGCGGGCGTCTGCATACTATTACGGATTTAATCAAAGATTCCGATCTGCTGGTGGCTCATAATGCCATACCGGAAGATGCCACGGGAGTACCTCAGCTATTACATATGAAACCCAGCTATATTGGTACCATAGCCAGTGATGCTAAAGTTAGAAAACTATTATTAACCCATATGATGGCACGCACTATTAACCGTCAGAAGGAAACTGTCAGCCTGATCCGTAAGCATTACTCCGGCCCAATTGTGTTTCCAGAGGATCTGGACAGTTTTAAACCCTGATTAAACAGCCCTCCACATGCCCGCTTAATAAAGATGTCCATCACTAAACATCAAATTTAACATTTGTCCTTCTACAATACTATCAGCTTCATACACTATTAAAATATCCAAAGTTTAGAAAAAGAGTTTCCAGACATCTATCAAATACCTCAAGTCAAAATTAAACACTCATTTATTTGATTATCGTACAGACATATTGCATACTAAATAAAAATTATTTCACTGGCCAACCTGATCAAAAAGGAGTTAATCACATGCCAACCCCGCTAGATGTCAAGGAAAGAGGTTGTTAAAAAACGATGACCTTGAGCAAAACCCATTACTTTATTTAAAAGTCGTATAGACCAAGTGATCCGATTCAAATTTTGGTTATACTGCTTTTTTAAGTTCATCACGAATTACCATACGTAATGTATGCTCTAAAGATTTATCATGGGCTTGAATGTGCTCTTTCAAAGCGTCATTTATAAGTGTTTGATAATTACCACCACCTGCTTCTTGCACTAAGTTTTTGAAGTGATTAATAATGTCAGCATCTAATCTTATTGTAATACGTGTTTTATTTGGATCAGCAGGAACAACCGCACCACGTTTGCCTTTACTAAAATCTTCACTCATAATTTAAGCCTCTGTAATATTGTTTTATCTCTTTACTATCAGCTTTTCGTGCAGAAATTATTCGAATACAGTTTTCATCTTGTTCAACATGTACCACAAAAAGTATTTTAAGAATAGAACCCATACCCAATGTCTTATATCTCTGTTCATAAGCATCATTATCTTCAATGGTTAATCCGTTTTCATCTTCTAGAGCGATAACGGCATCGGCAAAATCAATACCATGTTTTTTGATATTTTCTTGTGCTTTTGATTTATCCCATTTATATTTCATAACTTAATTGTATGTACAATTTGTGTACATGTCAAATAATGCTGTGGTATGGAGATATAACGCCCACATCACTTGACACAAATAAGCGAGCAAGAAATGTGATAAATTAGAAACCCTAAATTTTCCACAAATCTTATGAAAGCATAAAAAATTGTGGCGCTTATTTGTGTTCACGTGTATGTGATGGTTGGTTTTAATGAGATTCATTCTTCAATGTCACATTGAAGAATGCCCTAGTACAGCAATCCGTAAGTCCGTTCCATAAAAAATTTCATAACGAATTATTTTTACAGATTTATTTTTTCATTTGTTGTTCACAGACTTCGGGGGTGCTGTCGTCACCCCAACCTACCGTGCTCACCCTTTAATTTTCTTTACTTTTTCGATACCTAATTCATAGCAGTGCAGGTCAACCGTAATGCAACTGATAAATCGGGGTAAGGATTATCAATTTCCGTTGCTGTACAACGCGCTGGTGGCAGACCAACTCGGAATACCGGAGGGATCTCAGCTGTCCAAATCCCCATCAATTTCCCGTTAAAAGCAGCTGTTTCCTCGCCTGGACGCAGCCTTATGGGTTGACCGGAATGGTTTGGACCTGATAAATCAATTGTTATACCGCTAGTGTTCTGAATACCAGCTATCGTTACATGCTCGGAAACTGATGGGCCATCCATGCCTATGTCGTGACTGCGCCAGCCTATTGGGCAGATAAAAGGGAATCTCAGTTGTACCGGTTCTGTATCCGGTGTAACCAAAGTCGCAGTTTTATTTTCCTCGTTATAAAACCTTAGGGGCTGTTGATATCCTCCATTAGCGGTAAAGGTTATAGAATCACTAGGGGTCAATGATTGCGAACCACTTGAATCATGAGTATGACTAACCAGATCAGTGCCTTCTGATGAAGTAATGGTCAGCTCGGTATCCGGGGCGCATTGACCCTCGGGAGGAACTGCACTGCCGGGTGGGAGGGGGCGATTGGTGCAAACGCTATCGACACATAATGTACCGGCCAGACAATCCGAGGGCGACTGACAACGTTTACCACAGTTACGCCTGTCAAAGCCGGGTTGTAAGTTCCATGATACGTTAATTGAATCTCCCAAACAAAAATATTGTGTCACTTCCCATTTGTCAATTGGTTGTGCTTGACCACCTCTGGGCAAGTGACATCCATTGATAAATAGCCCCATAAACAATAACACTATAAAAATGGTGATTTTTGATCGCAGATAGAGACCAATCTTTAATTCATATTGATTTTTCATTTGTAACATCTCCTCTCTTCATTAGTTCACTCAGTTGTGGCGAACATTACATAATTCACAATCTTCAGTTCAGCAACGAACTTGCAGAAAAGTCCTGTTCCCGATTCCATCTGAAGCAATATATATTAAATAGCGCGAATAATCATTGGTATACAATACCTAACGAGACTGTAGAAAAACCTCTTTTTATAGTGACATATTATTTAGACAGCCATTGCAGGCAATAAATGGCTGTCCATAACTGCTTGTTTCTCCTGAACAACGGCATACCGGACAGGATGTCACTCTTCTGGAACAGCGAAGAGAATTATATGAGACAGTAAAAAGAAACAATCCTGAACGATGGTCAGGTAAAATCTGAGACTGGACACATAACCCAGTTGTTAAACTGAATCCAGTCAATGAAACTGAGAAAAAGGAGAAGCAACAAGCAGCATAAACCGCTCATTACCCTTGTCGAAACACCTTGGGTGAATGGGACGGCTCTATCGTCCCAGAGGGCAAAGCCCTTAATCTTTACAGAAAGAGAAAATTTAAGAAAAAGCGACAACTTACTTGACACCTACCGTATAGAAACAAAAAATAAAATGGCATAGTAGATGCCTATTAATTGTGACATCGTTGCTAAAATGTAATAAATAGAAACACCACCAAATATTAAAACAGATAAAGGTGGAGCAAGTAAAAGATACTTATGTTTCATTTCTTTTATTTAGCTCTTTAAGTTCTGAGTGTATTTCCTTTTTATCGTTTAATCTGCGGTGCTTCTTGGTTGATTCCTTTATTTCTTCTGTAGTAACCCAATGATCCATATTTGAGTGCCCTCGTTTTCCTCCGCTACCACCTTCAGTTTTTCCTTTATCTGTGCTCATTATTATCCTCTTTTTACACATAACGCGGTGCTGACCGATGCCGTGGGCTTTTCGAGCAAGCGCAGCTTGATTGTAAAGTTCGCGGTGACCGGTCCAGTTCCTGGTTCTGGTGCAAAGCGCCGGAATCGGGGGCTGGACGTAGTCAGCACCGCGTTCTCGGCGGCGCAGCCGCCGAGAACGTTAAGTTCTCTGGGAAATTTGTCTTTGGCGTTTTTTCAGCCAAAGACAAATTTTTCCATGAGCAACGTCTTGTTGTGTGATGCTTCAGTGGGCATGAATTACTTGCTCAAGTGTATCAGAAACCCATTGATTCAAGCTCTTACCTGAATGAACAGCAGCTTCGGCTATTTCACCATGTAGTGAAGAATTTACTCTGACTACAAATTTACCAGAAAAAGGTTTGTTTGGTTCTCTTCCTGCTTTTTTACAGCTCTCTAAATAAAAATCAACAGCCTCTTGAAAAGCTTCTTTTAATTCAGTGACTGACTCGCCATGAAAGCCAACAGTATCACGGATACCAATAATATTACCAAATAAAATATTATCATCTGGATCAAATTCAATTTTGGCTGTATAGCCTTTGTAACTAAGTG
>JALVAL010000632.1 GCA_027011205.1 Gammaproteobacteria bacterium | reverse complement strand
GGTCCATTCCCTGATACTCTGAGTGTATGATTAAATCTGTTGGAAATTATTTCTAATTGTAGAGAGGGAGGGAAGTTTGTAAAATAGCCTCTTTTACATATTCCTGAGAGATATAATGACAGTTAAAACACGTTTTGCGCCCAGTCCAACAGGGTATTTACATATTGGTGGTGCCCGTACGGCATTGTTTTCCTGGCTTTATGCTAAAAAATATAAGGGTACTTTTGTGCTGCGGATTGAGGATACCGACCGGGAACGTTCTACTCAGGAAGCAGTGGATGTGATCCTGGAGGGGATGCAATGGCTGGGACTGGAGCATGATGAGGGGCCCTATTATCAGACCGAGCGCATGGATCGTTATAAGGAAGTTATTCAGCAGTTGCTGGATGATGGTCATGCCTATAAATGCTATTGCTCTAAAGAAGAACTGGAAGCCATGCGTGAAGAACAGATGGCTAACAAACAAAAAGCGCGTTATGACCGCCGTTGCCGGGAGCTGACTGCGCCGCCGGCAGGAAGGGAATATATTCAGCCGGTGATCCGTTTTAAAACGCCTGTGGATGGAGAAGTGGTTATTAATGACCATGTTAAAGGTCAGATCATTATTAAAAATCAGGAACTGGATGATTTAATTATTGCCCGAGGTGATGGTACGCCTACCTATAACCTGGTCGTTGTGATTGATGATCTGGATATGGGAATGACCCATATTATCCGCGGTGATGATCATCTCAATAATACCCCCAGACAGATTAATATCTTAAAAGCAATGGCTGCATCGATTCCGGAATATGCCCACCTGCCCATGATCCTGGATGAAAAAGGCGCTAAATTATCCAAGCGACATGGTGCGGCTAATCTGCTTAATTATCGTGATGAAGGTTATCTGCCCGAAGCCCTGCTTAATTATCTGGTGCGTCTGGGCTGGTCCCATGGCGATCAGGAAATTTTTTCTATTGATGAGATGATAGAGCTGTTTGAGCTGGATGATATTAATAAGTCAGCCTCCTCTATTAACCCGGATAAACTGCTGTGGTTGAATCAGCACTACATTAAGGAAAGTGATCCGGAACATATTGCCAGCTATCTGCAATGGCATATGGATAAACAGGGTATTGATACTTCTAATGGCCCGGCTTTAAGTGCGGTGGTTACTGCTCTGGCAGAACGGGCTAAAACCCTGCTGGAAATGGCTCAGAGCAGCCGTTATTTCTATGAGGATTTTGATGAATTTGATGAAAAAGCGGCCAGGAAAAATCTTAAAGCCGCAGCTCTGGAACCTTTGCAGAAAATGCTGGTGCGTTTTAATGAGGTGTCCGGCTGGGATGGGGAAGTCCTGCACCAGATAGTACTGGATATTGTCGAAGAACTGGAACTGAAACTAGGTAAAGTGGCTCAGCCGCTGCGGGTCGCAGTGACCGGAGCAGGAATGTCGCCGTCGATTGACGTGACTCTGGAGTTAATTGGTCGTGAGCGTTGTCTGGCTCGTATAACTAAGGCAATAGAGTATATAAGTCTGAAGTCTGAAGTCTGAAGTCATTAGTCGTTAGTCAAAACGATTATGACTAACGACTAATGACTTAATGCCCGGTCATTAATTCCACTTTCATATATTCCAGATCTTCCGGTTTGGCATACATGACAAGTACATCATTTTCTTTTAATTCCAGCTCCGGGGTAGGTTGTTTGCCCCGGATGCCGCCGCGTCTTAAGGCGGTAAATACAATATTACGTCCGTCCAGATTTAAATCGCCAATGGTCATACCAATGGCGCGGGAACCGGGATAGAGAACAACGGTGTGCATATGCTCGGTGATACGTTCTGACTGAATATGCACGGATTCTTCGCCGGGATAAAAACCCCGTAAAAAGCGATAGCGATCCTTGCGGGCATGAGCAATATCCCGGGTAATTGCATTGAGCGGCACATCCAGATGTATTAATAAATGGGAAGCCATAATAATTGAGGACTCAAGGCTTTCGGGAATAACATCGGTTGCGCCCAGCACGTATAAATCATCCATGTCTGCTTCATCCAGGGTGCGTACCAGAATTGGGATATCCTTTCTGGATTGACGGGCCTCCTGAATAATTTTTTTGGCAATAGCCATATCCTTAATAGTAATCACCAGTACTTTAGCTTCTGAAATACCAGCTGCCTGTAGAATTTCCTTATGTGTGGGATCACCATAAACCACCAGTTCCCCGGCATCCTGAGCTTCCTGAATTCTTAGTGAGTCCAGATCCAGAGCCAGGGACTGCTGAGTTTCTTCTTCAATAAAACGGCTGATGTTCTGTCCAATACGACCGTATCCACAGATAATGACATGATTCGATAAACCGGCACTGCTTAATTGTATTTGTCGGGCAATATGTTGGCGATTGGAAAGATAACTGCTGCGAAACAGAATTTTTGCCCAGCGGCCATTATTATTGATCAGCCAGGGAGTAACCATCATACTTAATATTATTGCTGATAAAACCACCTGTACCGTGTTCTGTGGTACAACCTGATAAGTAAGTGCCAGGGTTAATATGGCAAAGCCGAATTCACCCCCCTGGCTGAGTACCAGGCCGGTACGAAAGGACACACCGGGAGGTGCACCAAAAGCATAACATAACCAGCTGGTCAAAATGGTTTTAATGCCCAGTAGTAACAGGGTAATAAGAATAATCCAGTGCAGCTGAGCCAACAGGGTATTGATATTGAGCAGCATGCCGACAGTAATAAAAAACAGTCCCAGTAAAACATCCTGAAAGGGACGAATATCAATCTCAATTTGATGCCGATATTCAGTTTCACTGAGCATCATGCCGGCAATAAACGAACCCAGAGCCAGAGAAAGGCCGGCCTCATGTGTGGCCCATGCTGCAGAAAGGGCAATTAATAAAACTGACAAAGTAAACAGTTCAGCTGAACGAGTGCTGGCAATAGTGCGTAACAGAGGCCGCAATATCCAGTGACCAATGGACAGCATTAATAATAAAATAATGCCGCTTTTTATAAACGGCCATATATTCGGAGTCAGGGAAACAGATCCCTGACCGGCAAATGCAGGGATAATAATTAACAGAGGAATAACAGCCAGATCCTGAAAAATCAGAATACTGATGGCCAGATGGCCATGGCGGGAATTAAGCTCAAGCTGTTCAGAGAGCTGTTTAATAACAATAGCGGTGGAGGACAGAGCAATAATACCGCCCACGGTAATGGCCTCCTGTATATTCCGGCTGAAATACCAGTCAATTCCTCCAGCAATTAGAGAGGTTAGAAAAACCTGCGCACCGCCCAGACCCAGTACTTCTTTTTTAAGGGTGATCAGTCGAGCCAGAGAAAACTCCAGTCCCACGGTAAACATCAGAAAGACCACACCAAACTCGGCAATAAAGCGGACATCCTGATTGTCATTAATAAGCCCCAGAGCATTAGGACCGACCACTATACCCACCAGCAGATAAGCCAGAATAGGGGCAATATTAAAGCGTTTCAGGACGGCTATTGCCAATACCGCCAGAGTCAGCAATAGTATAATTTCTTCAAAAATAATACTGTTCATTTTAGTAGTATAGTTATATATAAGTCGAAAGTCTTTAGTCATCAGTCAGGAGCCGACTAACGACCAATGAATAATAACTTTTAACTTTCAACTTTCGATTTCTGACTTTTTATATAACATTACACAGCCCTTTTAATACCATATCGGTATAACTGACAATGCCGATAATTTTTTTATTTTCTACCACCGGTGCGCGGGACAGGCCTAATTGATCAAACAGGCGGGCGCAATAACGAATATCCATATCCGGGGTCACAGTTACTGCTGGTTTTGTCATGACTTCATAGACATTAGTTCGTTCCGGAGACTTGTCAACTGCCAATACCTGACGGGCAATATCAGATACCACCACCACCCCCCATTCATCATGGTCATGGCGTTTATTGACAATCAGGGTTTTGGTTTCAATGTGCTGCATTTCCTGCAGAGCCTCCTGTACGGTTTTCATGCCGTCCACAAAATCCACCTGGGTTTTCATGACATCTCTGACCTGTATGAGGGTTGGTTTCATATTCTTTCCTCGACCTTTTCACTTAATTGTTCAATCTGGTGGGATACACCTACAGCATCTTCTACATCAATCTGAAAGGCGATACCTGTACCTGGAGTATTATCAAATTTACCGACCTCACTAATGGTTTCCAGCACTTCCCGGCTGAGATGTTCTTCGACCAGTAATAACAGCACATCTCGCTGGGTTTCCAGGGTCAACCCAAAAAAAGTTCTGGTTTTTTTTATGCCTTCGCCACGGGCGTTATTAATCACCGTTGCACCCGTTGCACCGGCTGAACGACTGGCATCCAGCACCGCATCGGTGACATGATCATCAACCAGAGCGATAATAAGTTTAAAGCGCATAATAGTTTGCCCTCCGGATTATGGGTTGGAACCTTGTAGCGATGGTAGTCATTGTATTTTATCCCTTATTTTCTGTCAGTTTTCTGTCTGTTCTATTTTGACTGGCTTGCAGTGTCTTGCTATTGTTTCGATTACCGTACCACTGGGACAACTGGGCATAGGCTAATACCGATATAATGGGAAATAAACTGGCAAAAGCAATCAGACCAAAACCATCAATTAATTCGCTGCGTCCCGGTACTTTGGATGCCAGACCAATTCCCAGGGCAGTGACAATAGGGACGGTCACCGTTGATGTGGTCACACCACCGGAATCGTAGGCCAGTGGAATAATAAGTTTGGGTGAATAAATGGTCTGAATGACCACAATAATGTATCCGCTGATAATAAAATAGTGCAGCGGCAGGCCAGTAACAATGCGCCAGCAACCCAGGGAAATACCAATGGCTACGCCCAGTGCCACAGCTATTCTCAGCCCCCAGATCCCGATAGACCCACCCGATACCTCATTAGCCTTGATCGCTACTGCCAGCAGGGATGGTTCTGCAATAGTGGTACTGAAACCAATAGTAAAAGCAAAGATATACACCCAGTAATATTGTGACCAGTGGATGGTAATCCCCTGTTCCAGAGCTTCTGTGCTGTGTTTGATAAATTCCAGATCGGTTAACTGGTGGGCCATCATTTTGCCAATGGGAAATAAAGCATCTTCCAGTCCCTGTAAAAATAGCGCCAGTCCCAGAACTACATAAAAAAAGCCGGTTAAAACCCGTTTTAGATTGGGTATGGGTTTACGGATAATAAAGAATTGAAAACCGAAGATAATGACGGCTATAGGGATAACATCCTGAATGGTGTGCAGGAATGTAACGGCAAATTGCAGAACTTCATCTATAGCGCCATTCATAAATAACTCATCCCATAGGCCATTACAAAAATAATAGGGGTCAGGGAGGCCAGAGCAATCAGCCCAAAACCATCCAGCATGGGATTTCGGCCTTTAATACTGGATGCCAGGCCAATGCCCAGCGCAGTCATTAATGGTACGGTAATGGTGGAAGTGGTCACTCCGCCGGAGTCATAGGCTATGCCGATAATTTCTTCAGGGGCAATGGTTGTCATTAAGACCACCAGAATATAACCACCGATAATAATCCATTGAACAGGCCAGCCCTTAATAATACGAAAGACACCGATAACTGCGGCCAGACCCACGGCAAAGGCTACTGTAAACTTGAGACCCAGGGCATATTGCTTAATGGCCGTATCGGTGGCTTCAATAACCCCGCCTTCGGCGGCAATATGGGCGGCTTTTCTGGATACGGCAATCAAAGCCGGTTCGGCAACCGTGGTGCCGAACCCCAGGGCAAAGGCAAAAATTAATAGCCACATCACATTGCCTTTGCGGGCGAAGGCAAAGGCCATGGACTCACCAATAGGAAACAGTCCCATTTCCAGACCATAGATAAAAAAGGTCAGTCCTATTACCACAAATATGGAGCCGACCATTATTTCGCCAATATTGGGAATGGGCTGCTGCAGGACAAATAACTGGAAAAAAATAATAACAATAGCAATAGGAGCCAGATCACGAACACTATTGGCAGTGGTTCGGAGAAAACCGACCAGCGGGCGTCTCATTTACAGATCTGCCCGGAGAATGCATAGCGGCTGGCGCAAATAATAATCCTCAACTATATTGATTTAAACCATATAAATAAGTGATCCGACTGACAGCAATACAGGCAATAAGTATTGTTATTAATATATCAATCAAGTCCTTTTTACCAGAAAAAATTAAAAAAAGCTAAAGCTTTAATTTTACTACCCGATAGAGCTTATTAAGAAAGGTGAAAGCATGCCTGATAAACAGAAATTCTGAACATTAAAACTATTTGGGGTTAGAAAATTTTATGAGTGAATTTGAAGAAATCACGGAAGGACGCATTATTTTTAATGATACCCTGGATATTACGATGGCAGCCAGCTACTTTGAGCGGTTTAGTCAGTTATTAAATGAGCAGAAGACTATTACGCTTAATGGCGAAAATATAGAACGGGTGGATGGTGCCGGTCTGCAATTGCTGGCTGCGTTATTTAAGTCGGCAGAATTTCTGCAGATCAATATTACCTGGCAGGGCTGTTCCGATACCTTAAAACGCAGTGCAGAATTATCGGGTTTAACTGGTAGCCTGGCGATTGATTGACTATCTTTTAAATGTTACGTAGTAGAACCGGCAGTGCACTATCAGCGTACTATTATAATCAGGCCCGGTTGTCATAATTTCTAATGGAGAATCCTATATGTCCAAATCAATTCTTGCGGTAGATGACTCAACATCTATGAGGCAGATGGTTTCATTTACCCTTAAAAGTGCCGGTTATCAGGTAGAGGAAGCTGCTGATGGACAACAGGCTCTGGATGTTGCCAGAACCAGAAGTTTTGATCTGGTGCTTTCGGATGTCAATATGCCGATTATGGACGGTATTGAATTGATTCGTAATCTTAGAACATTACCAGCGTACAAGTTTACCCCGATTTTGATGTTAACCACTGAAGCGGGGACAGCAAAGAAAATGGAAGGTAAAAATGCCGGTGCAACCGGCTGGATAGTTAAACCTTTTAATCCGGATCAGTTGTTAAATACGGTTAAGCGAGTGCTTGGCTGAAAGTTTTTGCGGCTTTTATGTCATGGTGTTTTGGCCGTGAGTCTGTCAAAGAGAGAGAAGTATAATGAGTATTGACCTGTCACAATTTAAACAGACCTTTCTTGAAGAAAGTGATGAAGGACTGGATGTACTGGAATCTGGTCTGCTGGCTCTGGATTCAGGTACCGCGGATGATGAGGTCATTCATGCAGTCTTTCGGGCAGCACATTCTATTAAAGGTGGTGCAGGTACCTTCTCACTGACTGAAATTGCCGGTTTTACACATATTATGGAAACGCTGCTGGATGAGATGCGTGACGGGCGTCGTGAGATCAGTAACGAAGCCATTAACGTATTATTGACATCAGTGGATGTTCTCAGAGAATTAATGGACTCTGCCAGAGATGATGTGCCGCCGCAAATGGGTCGGGTTAATGAAGTTCAGGCACAGCTGGAAGGGGTTCTGAATTCCGCTTCCGCTTCAGGCTCCGATGATACCCTTCAGATTCAGAATGGTGCTGATAATTCTACAGCAGATGATGAATTGGCAGGATGGCTTATTAAATTTCATCCCCATGAGCATATGCTCAGAACCGGTAATGATACGGTTAGAATATTTAAGGAACTGGCCTCATTAGGTGATCTGGAAAACTGTGCAGACTTATCTGCGCTGCCGGAATTTGAACATATGGATCCGGAACTCAGTTATCTGAGCTGGACGATTCAGCTGAAAAACAATAAGCAGCAGGGAGCTACCGATAAGGCGGCCATTGAAGAAATTTTTGAATGGGTAGAGGATGATTGTGAGCTGAGTATTGAGCCCTTAAGACTGTCATCCACCAGTAATGAAGCTGCTTCACAAGATGATGTTCCGCCAGCAGAACAAAGTACAGTCGCTGTACAGGCTAATGAGCAGGAGGCAGTGGATAATGTTACCCCAATTGCTACAAAAGCAGATGCAAAGCCAGCGCTAAAAGCCAGCGCAAAAAAGAAAAAAGCTGCAGAGGGTGGGTCGATTCGTGTGGGTACGGATAAAATTGACAGCCTGATCAATATGGTGGGGGAACTGGTGATCACTCAGTCCATGCTCAGTCAGATGGGTGATGACTTCAGTATGAAAAAAATAGAAGCTCTGCGTGAAGGTCTGGCACAGCTGGAACGCAATACTCGTGAACTGCAGGAAAGTGTCATGCGTATTCGTATGCTGCCTATCAGCTTTTCCTTCCAGCGTTTTCCCCGTCTGGTTCATGATCTGAGCCAGAAAATGAACAAAAAAATTGAACTGAAAATGGTTGGTGAACAGACTGAGCTGGATAAAACCGTGATGGAGAAAATCGGTGATCCCCTGGTTCATCTGGTTAGAAACTCACTGGATCATGGTATTGAAGATCCCCAGACACGACTGGCTGCGGGTAAAAATGAGGTGGGTACAATAACCCTTAATGCCTATCATCAGGGCGGTTTTATTATGATTGAAATCTCTGATGATGGTGCCGGGCTGCCAAAAGATAAATTATTGCAAAAGGCCATCGAAAAAGGTCTGGTGAGTGAACAGGAAAATCTGCCGGATGAGAAAATTTATGATCTGATTTTTCATCCCGGTTTTTCTACTGCCGATCAGGTGAGTGATATTTCCGGCCGGGGTGTCGGTATGGATGTGGTTCGAAAAAATATCAAGGAACTCGGTGGTAATGTTGATGTAACAACAGAAGAAGGAAGGGGAACAACATTTACTATTCGCCTGCCGTTAACACTGGCCATTCTGGATGGTCAACTGGTTAAAGTGGGTAATGAAACCTATATTATTCCGCTGGTGTCCATTATTGAATCTCTGGAAATTGAAACAGACAATATCAATACCATTGCCGGTACGGCTGAAGTATATAAAATGCGCGATGAGTATATTCCTCTGGTGCGTCTATACGATGTGTTTGATGTGGTGCCGGGTACCACTCGTTTGCAGGATTGTCTGCTGGTCGTGGTGGAAGGTGATGGTGGAAAAGCCGGTATTCTGGTAGATGATTTATTAAGCCAGCAGCAGGTGGTGATTAAGAGTCTGGAAACCAATTATAAGCGTATTCAGGGTGTTTCCGGTGCCACCATTCTGGGTGATGGTACGGTTGCCCTGATTCTGGATATGTCAGGTCTGCTGACACTGGCAAAAGAAATTGAACCTGCACAGAGCTATGGTTAATCAGTACCTGATTAACGGCTGCTTGCTTAACCCTGGCGGGAGAAAATAATGAGTGATATTCAGGATATTGTTGGTGAACTTAATGCTCTGACAGATGAGAATGCTGAACAGTATTTAACTTTTATTCTGGCTGGTGAAGAATATGCCATTGATATTTTACGAGTCCAGGAAATAAAAGGCTGGAATAAGGTAACCACTTTACCCAGAACTCCGGACTATCTGCAGGGGGTTATTAATCTGCGCGGAACGATTGTGCCTATTGTTGATTTACGTAAACGTTTTAAGCTGCCTGAAATAGACTATGGGCCGACTACTGTAGTGATTGTTCTTAAAGTATTTGGTGAAGAACATGATCGCATTATGGGTATTATTGTAGATGCAGTATCCGATGTACATAATCTGAAATACGATTCCATTCGTCCGGCACCGGAAATGAAAGGCAATGCAGACAATCGTTTTGTGACCGGGCTGACCACTATAAATAATAAAATGGTGGTATTAATGGATATTGACGCTTTAATGAATTCTGCAGAAATGGAAATTGAACTGGAATCCATATAAATAATTGAGATTACATGAGAGTGATTGCCATAATGAATCAAAAAGGTGGGGTTGGAAAAACCACTACCACCTTAAACCTGTCTCACGCTCTGGCGCTGGAAGGACAGCGAGTGCTTATACTGGATATGGATCCACAGGGGCATCTGGGCAGTTGTTTTGGTGTAGATACCTACCATAGCAGCGGTATGGATCAGGTACTGTTTAACGAAACAAATATACTGGATGCTGTTCAGGATGTTCGGGATAATCTTTTTCTGATCCCGGCTGGTGCGCGTCTGGGTGAAATAGAAACCCAGCCTCAGGTATTTAATAACCAGCGTATCGGTTATCAATTAATTGATGCACTGGCACAGATGGACAATAAAGCCTTTGATTTTATTTTAGTTGATTGTCCACCGGCATCGGGACTGCTGGCAATGAATGCCATTTTAGCCTGTGAAGAATTTGTGGTTCCGGTAACCGGTGATTATCTGGCTTTACAGGGGCTTTCGCGTTTAATCAAGGTAGTGACGCATATTGAACAGGTTTTGCAGAAAGATAGCCGGAAGTGGTTTGTACTGACCCGTTTTCAGAAACAGAGAAAACTGGCCCAGCAGATTAAAAATAAACTGGTGAATTATTTTCCTCATCAGGTGTTAGAAACGTCAATCCGGGAAAATGTGTCGCTGGCAGAATCTCCGGGTTTTGCACAAACAATTTTTGAATACCGCCCCAGAAGTAATGGTGCACAGGATTACCGGCAACTGGCAATTGATTTACTGGAAAACCGGACTTTACATTAGCACAGGGACTTTGTTGAAATAGAAACAGGGCTTTTTACAGGTAATACAATGGCAAATAAAGACGAACGCCTGGGTTTTGATCCGCTGGCATGGATGAGTGAAGATAATAAGCTCGATGATGAAAAAAACAGTTTAGATGAGACTAAGGTTTTAGCAGAAAGTGCCGATACCAACACTAAAGCAGCTTCAGTGAGTCGTAAAACAGTCAGCAGAAAAAAAGCGGTACGAAAACGAAGTATTAAAATAGATACAAACGAAAGATCCGCAGTAACACCTAATTCAACCGAGGTTAAAACAATGGCGACAAAACAAACCGGTGTCGATGAACAAATAAAAAACGCAGTGCTGAAAGCCATGACTTCGGCAGTAATGACCATCGACCAGGATCTGGTAATAACCTATATCAACCCGGCAGCACAGGTATTAATGAAAAGTGTTGAGCACCGTCTAAAACAGACTTTTCCAGACTTTAGTGCCAATCAATTAGTTGGCAAATGTATTGATGATTTTCATAAAAATCCTGCCCATCAAAGACGTTTATTAAGTGATCCTTCAAACCTGCCTTATAAAGGGATTATTGACCTGGGAGATGTGCAGTTCGATTTGAATGTCACGCCGCTATACGATGAAAATGGTCAGTTTATCGGGGCCTGTCAGGAATGGAAAGACATTACAGAACTGAAAAGGGCTCAGCTTCAAATTGAAGGTCTGATTGATGTGGCTGCAAAAGGTGAACTTGGTGAGCGCCTCAATGCCGATGACTTTGATGGTACCATGAAAAATATTGTTTCGGGTATGAACCGGATGCTGGATGAATTTGTAAAACCGGTACATGCTATCCTTGAAGTAGTCAAAGCACTGGAAGAAGGTGATCTGGTTAAACGTATGGATGGTGACTTTGAAGGTGAGTTTTCTATTTTACAGGGTGCCATGAATCAGTCCATGAATAACCTGCTTAAAATGGTATCGGAAATTCGTGCTTCGGCCAGTCATATTTCTTCTGCAGCCAATGAAATTTCTCAGGGTAATACCGACTTAAGTCAGCGCACTGAAGAGCAGGCATCTTCGCTGGAAGAAACCGCTTCCAGTATGGAAGAACTAACCTCAACAGTAAAACAGAATGCTGAAAATTCCCGTCAGGCGAATCAGCTGGCTGCCGGTGCCAGAGATCAGGCTCAGGAAGGAGGAGAAGTGATTAACTCTACTATTTCTGCCATGGAAGAGATCAATGCTGCCAGTAAGAAAATTGAAGACATTATCGGTGTTATTGATGAAATTGCCTTCCAGACAAATTTACTGGCACTGAATGCTGCAGTAGAAGCGGCCAGAGCCGGTGAACAGGGGCGTGGTTTTGCAGTAGTTGCATCAGAAGTCAGAAGTCTGGCACAACGCAGTGCTGCAGCAGCCAAGGAAATTAAAGCCCTGATAAAGGACAGTGTGGAAAAAGTAGAGGAAGGTACCCAACTGGTGGATGATTCTGGTCAGACACTGGGAGAAATTGTTAATTCAGTACGCAAGGTCAGTGATATTATTGCTGAAATTGCAGCGGCCAGCAGTGAACAGTCGGCAGGTATTGAACAGGTTAATAAGGCCATTACCCAGCTGGATGAAGTCACACAGCAAAATGCCGCACTGGTTGAAGAAGCTGCGGCTGCCAGTGAATCAATGGATGATCAGGCTCGTACTTTGAATGAAATGATGAACTTCTTCAAAACCGGTGATAATGCTATCAGTACTGCTCCAGTAGCAGTAGAAAGAGCATCTATACCGGCATCACGTCCAGCTCCTCAGCCGGTTGCGTCCAGCAGAGCGACGGCAACAGCCGCTCCGGGTATGGCCAGTGATGATTCTGAATGGGAAGAATTCTGAGTGTGACTATTATAACTTCTGGATTACACTTATGTCCTCAGTAGAGAAAGAGTTTACTTTTACTGACAAAAACTTTATTCATATTCGTGATATTGTTACTGAGCATTCAGGTATTGTATTATCCGATGCCAAACGGGATATGGTGTATTCCCGCCTGGTCAGACGTCTTCGGGCACTGAAAATTAAAAATTTTGATCAATACTGCCTGCTGCTGGAAGATCAAAATCATGAAGAATTCACACATTTTATTAATGCCATAACCACTAACCTTACTTCCTTTTTCCGGGAAAATCATCATTTTGAAATGCTGGCCGGTGAAATACTGCCAGATATTATGCAGCGGAATCGCAATAGTAAAAAAATACGTATCTGGTCAGCCGGTTGTTCAACCGGGATGGAAAGCTATTCTATTGCCATGGTATTAAAAGAAGTGATTCCGGATCAGCTGGGCTGGGATGTTAAAATTCTAGCGACTGATCTGGATACCAATGTGATTGAAACGGCTGCCCTGGGTATTTACCAGGCTAACCGGGTAACCGGTGTTTCAGACAGTCGTATGGCACGCTGGTTTATGCAGGGCCGGGGAGTGAATGAAGACAAACTGAAAGTCTCTAAAGAACTGCGGCAGATGGTTACCTTTAAGGCTATGAATTTATTACAGCCTTTTCCTTTTAAAGGGCCGTTAGATATTATATTTTGTCGAAATGTCGTGATTTATTTTGACAAGGAAACCCAGAAGGGCTTGTTTGACTGCTTTGCTAATGTTCATGCCAATGGCAGTTATCTGTTTATTGGTCATTCCGAAACACTTTATAATGTGACTGATCGTTATCAGTTGTTACGCAATACGATTTATAAGAAAATTCATTAAACAGACTCAGCCCCCTACTCCTAATTGTTTTATTTTTTTAAAAACACAGGCAAAAAAATTTTTTTCAACTAAAATTAAGTTTGTAATCAATGTGTCTGATAGCATATCTAATCGAATTATTTTAAAGAGTTTTAATGGAATCGAAATCTGTATTCAGTCATCGTAATCGAAAGCCACCTGATGCCTTATCCGGTTTTGAAGGGATAAATCGTTACTGGGACAAATTGCATCAATCTTTTGCGGCAAAAATACTGCCGGGGGAATATTATGTAACCAGTCATGATGAAGTAATAGTTACCGTCCTGGGTTCCTGTATTTCAGCCTGTATCAGAGATAAAATTTTTGGTATCGGCGGGATGAATCATTTTATGCTGCCCCATACGCAGGCTGATTTATCTCATCATATTCATTCCGGGCCATCCACCCTGGCTTCCCGCTATGGTTCATATGCGATGGAAATGTTAATTAATGATATTCTTAAACATGGCGGTCGGCGTGAAAATCTGGAAGTAAAAATTTTTGGTGGTGGAAAAATATTGCGTAATATGACGGATGTTGGAGTAAGAAATATAAAATTTGTAGAAGAATATATTGCCCTGGAAGCTATTCCCCTGTTATCTGAAGATACCGGTGATATCTATCCAAGAAAAGTGGTCTATCACCCTCATAGTGGAAAAGTAAAGGTTAAAAAACTGCGTTCACTGCATAACGATACATTAATTAAACGCGAAGAAGAGTACCAGCAGACTATTGAAGTGAAGTCGGTAGCTGGTGATATTGAACTGTTTTAAAGGTTTAAGGATAGCGACAGGATAGTGAATTAATGGCAAAAAAAATTAAAGTTCTCATTATTGATGACTCAGCATTAATCCGACAATTATTACAGGAAATTTTAACTCAGGATCCGGCTATTGATGTGGTTGGTACGGCCTCTGATCCGCTAATTGCCAGAGAAAAAATTAAACAGCTACTGCCAGATGTGCTGACCCTGGATATTGAAATGCCACGTATGGACGGCATTACTTTTTTAAAAAATCTGATGCGTTTACGCCCCATGCCGGTCATTATGATTTCTACCCTGACTGAGGCGGGAGCCGATGTCACCCTGGAAGCGCTGGACATCGGAGCGGTTGATTTTATTCCTAAACCAAAGCTGGACGTGTCTACTAAACTGCAGGAATATGCTGATGATATTATTAATAAGGTTAAAATTGCTTCCGTTGCCAGAGTGCGAGTGGGGGGTAGTAATGATATTCCCGGTGTGGATAAAAAATTATCTGCGGATGCTGTGCTGGCAAAAGCCGCGTATAACTTTCATCAAACCACTGAAAAAATTATTACCATAGGAGCTTCTACCGGAGGTATCGAAGCGATTAAGGAAGTATTGATCAGTATGCCTGCTAATACGCCGGCAATTATTATCAGTCAGCATATTCCCGCTGCCTTTAGTGAGCCTTTCGCACGGCGTATGGATGGCTGTTGTGCCATGACGGTATACGAAGCAAAAGATGGCCAGCAAATCCTGCCAGGGCATGTTTATATTGCACCGGGGAGTCATCATTTACTGGTGGAGCGTAGTGGTTCCCGGTATCTCTGCCGTTTAAATGATGGTGCTCCGGTGAATCGTCACAAACCATCCGTTGATGTCATGTTTCGCTCAGTATGCCAAACTGTCGGTTCGAATGCCGTGGGGACTATTTTAACCGGTATGGGAGATGACGGTGCCAGAGGATTGAAAGAACTACAGGAAGTGGGTGTACCCACTATTGCTCAGGATAAAAAAACATCCGTGGTCTGGGGAATGCCGGGAGAAGCGGTAAAAATGGGTGGGGCAGATTTTGTTTTGCCTCTGGATAAAATTACTGGTAAATTGCTGGAGCTTTGTTCTAGTGGATAGATCAGTTTTTATAAACACTTTATACAAAAACAATAATTATGGAGAATAGTATGCCTATAAGCTGTCAGACAAATGGTGATATCATTAACATTACAATTACAGGTCGATTTGATTTCAGTTGTCATAATGAATTTCGTGAAGCCTATCGAAACACATCCTCAGGCAATGAAAAAAAATTTATAATAGATATGTCCAGTACAGAATAT
>JALVAL010000631.1 GCA_027011205.1 Gammaproteobacteria bacterium | reverse complement strand
TATTTTGTTAGGGCGTTATTAGGGCTGGTTCAAGGGCTTAATGGAAATTGCCGTATAGGTGAAATATATGTTAATGGGAAACTCAACACCGCTCTTCAGTTGACTTTGAAGAATGGCGATGAAGACGATGTGTCTTGGTTGTGGAATGAGTACAATTACGATAACCCTCAAAAATACAAAGACCTTTTCTATGCTGAGTTAGACGGATCAGTGGGGCGGAATATTTTCATGATGCCTTCGCTTCAAGTGTCTGTGACTCGGACTCCTGGCTCGGATGAATATGATTTTTTAGCCACCACCCTTCCAGAGAACAATAATCAAAAAGGAGCATGGGTAAATGTGATATCCACCAGTATCGGGTGTTTTAACAACTCCGAAGTATGGAAGCTGGTGGATTATTACAAGGATAAGTGGGAGCCTTTGAATGCTCTTACTTATAACAAATGGCCTTTTAACAAGGATTACCAACCCTATGATACAAATCCAGAGAGCAAGACCGATTTTTCAGCCTCTATTAAGGAGGTCAAAGATTTCATCGGTGGAACTGATAATGTTATCGGGCTTACTTTTGTTGCTCCTTGGTTCTGGGACTTGGCTGATGACAGTTTTGTTCCTATGCATGCGTTTGAGTTGATCCCTGTGACTCTTGTAATACCTAAGTATGAAGAAATAATGGGATTCACCATCCAAGTAGGAACCGAGACTAAAAATACAGAAATAATGAAATTGAAGGTCAAGCCTGTTAATGCGGGGGGGGTGGAATATCATACCGGGGTTGTTCGTCAAGGCGAAGACACAGTGGTGTCGTATGAGACCAGATTCCCGGAAGGTTGTACAGACTATAATCCGACTGTAGGGGGTGTTCAATTTCTCAATCAATACGGAGAACCTCAGATAAAGCAGATTTATTTTGATTCAGACGGAATCCCTTGTTATGGAGGAACGCCAGCAGACGACGGGCTTATTCAAGGGATTCAGTATGCTATTTCTCAAGGGTTTGAATTTTCTTTCTATTCCTTTATGGAGGTTGCTGATCCTCCGGGAGAAAAGCCTTGGCGAGGCAACTTGTTGCCAGAGCATAAAACTATAGGTGAATTATTGACCCAGGTTAAGAGTCAGTGTCTCTATTATGCTAACCTTCTCATAAATAATAATCTCAAACCAAAACGATTCATAGCTTGCTCTGAATTGGTAAAAATCAACCAACAAAAAACATACGCTTCTCCTCATCGGAGCGATGTGAGAACTTATACCGATGCTCACGGGACGTTTCATTTTACCTCAATTCCGTATTTGATGGATATTGTGGAAGAGGTGAGAAATAAGTTTTCCGATGCGGGCTGGGGCGATGTTTTAGTTGGGTATTCGGCTGACTGGAGCGAAGTAAACGGATTCAAGGATGATGACGGGTATTGGTGGAGACCGTTGGACGATCTTTTCGCTTTTCAAGACGAGGTTTTCATCGATGCTTATTACGGCGTGACAGAACACCATACCTTGGCTTATCAGGATTATTACGACGGTTGGACCAAGGGAAGGGATTGGGATTATTACATAACTGATTATGATGATTGGAAAGACGATGTTGGAGGAACAGCCCCGATAACCGATCCTGCTTTTGCTGCCAAGAACCTTAAATATTGGGTTTCTCACAATCATTACAATTACAATCCAGACGGCTCTCAAAACAGTCAGACAGATTGGGTTCCGAACAGCAAGAAGATTTATTTTGCTGAAGTGGGGTGCCCTTCAATAGACAGCGGAGCGACCGAGCCCAATTTGTTTTTCGACCCTAAAGCAGTTCAGGGTGGACTTCCTAAAGGAACCACTTTGACTGTTTGTAATACAGTTCAGTTGTTTTACTATAAGAGCATAGTTGACAATGCTCATGATGGAAATCTGCCTTTGAGAGAGTTCAGTCTTTGGAATATTGATTCACGGCCTCTTTTCACCCTTATGGGGTCAGGAAGGTCTTTTTGGGATGATGGATATAGAATACCAGTTGGGCATTGGATGAAATATCCTTATCCTGATCCTGTATCGGATATTGTTGTTAATGATTTTGAACAGAGGCGCAATATCTCTTTGAACATTAACACATCGGCTATCTCTTCCGCTTTTCAACAAGCTCGCTCCGATGGCTGGTATTGGAATGTTTATATAGACAACCCCGTTCCTTTCCAAGAGTTGCTCAAAACCTTGAGCAAGCAAATGCCTATCCTCTTTTATGTGGACGACGGTCAGTTGACCGCAAAGTACATAAAACCCGACGATGACGGGGCGTTGTATAATGTAAAGGATTATCCGGTTAATGTTCAACAAGACGGAACCGGCTATTTCATAGATGAACCGTTCGATCACGTAATTCATTCAGGAAAGCGTTATGAAATTTCAGGAGGCTATATACAGGATTGGCCTTATACTACCGGGAGTTATAATGTAGATTCATCCAATGTTATTGAAGGGACATTGGATATAATGGATGGAATTAAAACAAATATTCGAGCCTCCGTTACATATTTTGATACTACGAACTTTGAAAACAAGGGGCTTAAAACCAGAGTTGAAACCTATGAGGTAATGATCGGAAGTAATCTGAATTGGGAAGATTCAAGACTCAACCAAAGCATTGCTCCCGATGGGCTGGTGGCCCGTATGATGGCCCGGTATATAGCTGCTAGCACGGTGTATAACCGCAACACCTTCAAACTCCAAAGCTGGGAGCGTTTCCACGTGGGGGACCGGGTGAGGATAATCACAAACCTCAAAGACAGTTATTACCGGGTTATGAATCTTCAAGTGGACGAATCGGGCTTGTTGAATTACTCTGGTTATGAGGAGTCGCAACCTTTTCACGATATACTTTCGCAACAAATTTCCCCGGTGGATTATCCGGAGGCTCCGCCAGCCCCGTCGCCGACCTTGACTTTGGCGTATTTTGCTAACTCGTTTGACAAATGGTATGTTTCGGCGGACTATGGCCCGGATATTGCTTGGGTTATGGTTACTGCTACCTTTGGTGACGGAAATCAATCTTCTTTCTTCGTTACACAAATTTCTACGTCAACCTCTCTTTCGCTTGATAATGAAACGATGGTGAGAATTGAAGGGTATGAGACCGGATATTATATTACAGACAATAAGGAGTTAATAGCCTTGGCCCCAGGGCTTTATGGAACATACCTTCAGAGGGGATATGACGGAACAAGAATAAAAGATAGCAGCCAACAGCTCTTTTCCCTTTCTTTCCCTGGAAACGATCCCGTTCCAGAAGACGGGCTTGGACTGTCGTATGATATTCACGCCCAAGTCATGTACGGGAACCAAATGTCAGACGAATCATACCTCGGAAACGATATATCCTATGGGATAGGGGGCCGTGTATATCAGAGGAAAGGAAAATGGATTGTTGCCCCTCTTATCAGGGGGTTCGGGGCGGGGACATATCCCGGCGGACAAGCTCCTCAGATCAATTATGATTTGTTGAAAATGACTATAGATGGGAGCGATTGGAATTCAACGGTTGAGGCAGAATTGGACTATAAGCCCACGGACGTGGTAATATACTACGGGGACTACAGGGCTTATGTTCCGGTGGATTAGGAGGCCAAATAATGTCAACAGAACATTACGGATTTGCTACAATACAAACTAACCAAATGAACTGGGACAGGGATGTAAACACAAATTGGGGCGACTCAGATTTTCTGTTTCACTCCCAAATTGTACCTCCGGAAGGAGTGTTGAGATTCGACGAGGTCACAGGAACATTACCACCCTACACGTTGGGAAGAGTGCGAGACGGGGTTTATGGGCTGCCTGCGTTTGAAGAAACTGATAATCTTATTCCTTCGGCTGAGTCTTTTTCTCCTTCCGATTGGACATATACGGGTTCGCCGACAACCGCTATCTTTGACCGGGTTATGGGGACAAAGAAAATCTCTATCCCAGACGGTTCGTCAGATGTGTCGGTTAATTTTACTACAGGAAGCGAGACCAATCACATTGTGTCGTTTGAAGGCGATGCGACCTTGGAAATATACCAGGGAGCGACCTTGGAAGAAACCATCACCAATAGCCCTGCAAACATAACCCTTTCCGCCTCTACAACCTACAAGCTCAAAGTTCTGGGCTCAGGGAAATGGGCGGCTCACATTCAAGTAGAACCCAAATCTCACGTTACCCCTTTTTCTACCAAAGAGAACAAGAGATACGATTGTAATCTGGTCTGGAATTTGTCTAAAAGCTATAAGATGAACTTTGGGATTCGTTGTATCCCTATGGCGTCATCGGCCAGGGAATCAGGGAGAATATTATGGACTGATGCTTTTGAGTTGTTTTTCAACTCTACCTTCTCTGCTATCACCCTCAAAATCGGAACCGAAACTACTCAAGCCCTTTACAACTTTCTTCAGGACCAGGAATATTTGATCTCCGTAGCAATGGCATCGGACAAAGTGCGTGTTTATGTTGACCAAGTGAAACAGATTGAAGCGGACGGAGATTTGTCTATTACTCAATTCGGAATACATAACGGGATTCCGAATGTATGGGTGACCGGATATGCTTATGCTCCTTACAAAGGAATTGATAATCTGGCCTATCCGCCTGCTTTTATGCTTCATCGGCCTGTAATTTCGCCTATCAACACTTCAAACAGCTACAGTGTGAGACAGTTGGATGAGGTGATTATGGCTGATGTTAGTTCGGCAGGGATTTCCATTGATATGACTCCTGAGGCTCAGTGGCCTGGTCATGAGGTTCTTATCAAGGATGCTTCGGGAAATGCGGGAACAAACAACATAGTGGTTAATCCTCATGGAGATGCTACTATTGACGGAGCTTCATCTTTCACAATCAGCACCAACTACGGTGTGGTCAGGTTGTGTTTTGATGGGAGCAATTGGAGTGTGGTGTGATGGACTTTTCTGTTTTGGATGCACTGGTTATTGGAGGAGCTGGTGGAAGTGCGTCTGCAGGAGCTTTGGCTTGGTTCTTTATTAGGCGTTCTGTTGTAAAACTTGAGGAGGAGTTTATGAAGAAAACAGATTGTAATCTTGTCAGACAGATAAATGACGAGAAAACAAAACTTGTTGTACAGAGTGTTGATAAATTGTCAGACAAGTTAGATGTTCTCGTTAGTCAGTTAGAGAAGAGAATAGATCAGAATTTAGAAGAATATCGAACACATCAAAACACTATATTGTCATTACTTCAAGGAGGCTCATAGAATATGAGAACAATAATATCTGTTACAACTTTGATAATTTTTCTCCTTTCTTGTGTTGTTTCATACGCAGGAACTTACCAAAATGTCAGTGGACAGAAACAAACTTTTATAGACACTTGTTACAAGGATGCTACATATGAGCCGTACGCTTGTCAGAAAGCAGTTCAGCCGGGACAGGAGGTTGAAACTTATTTGCTTCTTGACACTATCTACGGATCAGACATATGGCTGAAAGTTTCTGATGAGCCTTACGCTCCACTTTCGGTTTATGATCAGGATATTGACATCCCTGCTGGTGGTACAGTTAGTGTGATTGTTGATCCAGAAACATTGTCTATTAAATTCTATAATTTAGGCACAGTTGATATAATGGTTCAATTAAATTCATCTGTGTCTCCTTATCCTGCTGTATTGAAGGCGAGTAATTCAGAGAACGATGCTGATGAATTAAAGATCATTAACGACAAGAGAGTGTCTGTCGTGTACTTCACGAATTTGAATGACACGACTGCAGGCTCTGTGAAAATGCGAGTTATTCCGTAGAGGATTTGCATATAATGAAATCATTGTTTTTTATTTGTTTTTTATTTGTTTTTGTTTTATAATCTTATTCACTAATCTGTCGGCTTTTGGAAGTGATTGGTATGTGGCTAATACAGGGAGTGGATCGCAAGACGGGACTTCTTGCGATAATGCGTGGTACGGCTGGACAGGAATTAATTGGGATAATATGTCAGATGGCGACACGCTTCATATTTGTGACACGCTCTATCCTATTCATGATATCGGGATACAACATAGCAACATAACCCTTACAGGTGACGGAGTTGGCAAGATTGACTTCAGCGGTCATCACGCTGCGTTGAAGACTTATGCGTGGTATGATGGGGCGGGTCATCACGCCACCAATGTGGTAATTAAGGATTTGGAGGTTTTTGGTAGCGATTATGTAAATGTATATTTAACTGCTGCTGACGAAACAGACGGCACTTTCAATAAAGTTATACATTGTGAAGTCCACGACCTCCAGAGCACGGATAATACCAGATCCCTAATTATTTCAAGGGGGAACCACAATACTATAAAGGATTCCGTTATATACAATGGCCCCGGCGATATGATTTATCAACGAGGGAACGATTTCACCTTTGAAAATAATACAATCTTTGGAATTACAAACTCCGGATCATCGGGAAGAGGGGACGGTCTTCAATGCTCAGGCAGTCATACAGGTTATATCATCAAGTATAACCACATAGACATAAGTAGTTTTTATGAACCAAAACAATGTATTATTATACAAGGGAATAACGCAACGATTTCATACAACTGGCTCAAAAGTCAAAATTACGGAACAGAAACTACCCATTCCAATGTTGTTTATGTTTCTGGAACAGACGAAAATATCCATCATAATCGTATCATGAATGGATATTATGGAATATGGCTTTCTTCCGCATCAGGAGTCGTTCGTTACAATATGGTTAGCGGACTTAATCGTGGAGGGATTGCTGTAACGAATAGAAGCCATGATCTTGGAGTGATAAATAATACAGTTTTCAACTTTTATGACAATGTCTCTGGAGATAGTTGTTATGGGATATATGTATCTGGAGATTCTTCGAATATAGAGGTTAAGAATAATATCATGGCCGGGAGCCCTGATTATGGATTGTGGTCAAATGTAGCGATTGACAATGACTACAATTTGTATTTTGGAAATTTGTCGGACAATACGCACAACATAAGCATGGGCTCGCATTCGATTGTAGGCAATCCTTTCTTGAACGGAGATGGACATATAGATAATTATCATTCATCATCTATCAATTCAGGGACTTCAATTTCCGGTATCCATGACAAGGCTTATCCTGAAAACGATATAGATTTACAATATATTGTAAATAGTCCGGACATTGGCTGTGATGAATTTCATATCCCTCCTAAAATTAAAAGTGGTTTAATAAGGCGTGAAAAGGATCTTCCGAGATGAAACGTTCTATAATTTTATCCTATTTGTTTGTGTTGTTTTGTTTTTGCAGTAATGCAGAAGCAATAGATGTGTTTATCAACCCTTCTTGTGAATATAATGGTGACGGAACTGCTCAAACATGTTCAACTTCTGAAGGAGGAGTTGGAGCTTATAACACAGCACCCACTAATTGGGTCATAACGACTGACAATACACATGTTTATTGGAAGCGAGGCACAATAGATGATTGGAGTTCAAAGCATAATATCACTCACCAACGGATCATTGCCGATGGAGATGGCTTAATCTTTGGGGCCTACGGTTCAGGTTCAGATCCTATAATTATCAATTATTATGATTATCAAAGCTCACCACCTACTTGCACCCTACACGACACAAACGTGTGGTTTTGCGTAACTGATAGCTCTTATGCGAGCAATCCTCCTTTCATTCTGGGACTTGGTGCGGATTGGACACCAGGAAAACAGCGACAATATCATAATGGTGGAGCCCACCAAGCATTAGATGAGTGGGGGGAGTGGGACTATCAATCACTATCTGGCGAAAACCCTAATGGGTTCTATATTTATTCTCCCTCATCAATTAACCCGTTCACGTATTATGGAGAGATCCATTTTCAGACTGCACAGAACACAACTATCCGGTTGCGTAATATCACTAATGCAAAAATCAAAAATATAAGGTTCTATAAAAGTTATGTAGGAATCTACGTTTCTTCCAATACTTATCCTATATCGAAAGTTCATATATCTGGCTGTAGTTTCGATCAATTGTTTTATGGAATCAAAAGTGCAGGAACAGACACACGCCCAAGTAGTAATTTAATAATCGATTCAAATGTGTTGTCAAACATACTGTGTGTGCCTATATATTTTAATGGAGTTTTTGAAGATTGTAAAATCCTTCGTAATTATCTTTTTCACAACGGATACACCAGATCTGTAGGAGGAGTTTACTGGTCGAATCATTATTCTACTAAGCCTGATCCGGGCTTAGAAATAATGCACAACTATTGTGCTGATTATCATTATGGTGAGTATTGGCCAGACGGGTCCTGTTATTATTTAGATGAAGGGGCGAGTCATAGCAAAGTTCATCACAATATAGCCGAGAATACCGCCAGGGCATATATGGATCATAGTTCCGAAAACAATACATTTTATTACAATGTAGGTGTTCATGTTGGGCAGGGCGTGCGGTTATCTGCTAAAAATACGGGTTCGGGTGACACTGTAACAGTCTATAACAATTCTTTTGTTGATTGCGGCAATTTTCCTGATTTTGTGCCTGACAGTTTGGATCACACAAGGCAATGTGTGAGAGCAAGTCGGAATTATGATGATATTTATATTATAAAAAACAATCTTTTAACGGCGGCTAATGGTGCTATTGGTGGATTGGCAGTTGATAGTAATGTACAAGATCAAGTAATTAGCGATTCCTCTAATAATTTGATTTATGGCTTTGAACATCCTGGGCATAGTACCACAACGTCGCAAGAGATCGATCTGTCTGGTCATGCTTCAACAGACAATCCTATGCTCTTAGGTTTTCATATTGCAAAAACTTCTCCAGCAGTCAATGCAGGAGTTCAAATATCTGGTATTCACGATCAATCTTCCCCAGCAAGAGATATTGACCTGCAATATGTGATTAATAATCCAGACATTGGTGCTGATGAATTCATGGCACGACCTGTCAGAGGTTCGTCACGAATAAACACAATTGAACCCCTATCTACATTTTCCACAATAGGAATACAGGAGTGAATGATGGACAAGCATTTTGTGATATTAGCCATGACATTGTTAGGACTCGGCGTGCTTTGGCACCCTCCAACCAAGGAAGCAGCGCCACTAATTCGAGATATTATTTTATCTTTAGGCTCGATCGCCACAGGCACAGCTATTGGGTATCAGCTTGGCAAAAGGGAGAAATAAATGAAAATCGTATATGCAATAGTATGTATGTTGGTGTTTGGAGTTTCTTCTGTTTTTGGGGTTGATTGGTATGTAAATGCCAACTGTTCACATAATGGTGACGGTACAAGTCACGAATGCGCTTCAGCTAATGGCCAGTCTGGTGCATGGGCAGAATTAGTTTACATTGTTTACGGTTCTGGTGGTGTTCAGGCTGGTGACACAGTCTACATTTGTTCTGACACCAACACTCGTAGCAGAGTCACCGTAAACGGAACGGCTGAGCACCCAATAATTATCAAGCCGTTATTTGGAGTAAGCCCTAAGATGTCTGTTGTTGACAGCTTTAGCTCTTGGACATCTTTAGGAGATGGGAGATATACAAGTCCTGTATACACAGGTTTTCTTTTAGAGGACAGTATTTATCAGGCGAAAGCCTCCAATACGGCACTGAACGATGGTGTATGGTATTATGACGGAGCGGATACTTACTATAGACCGTCAAGCGGAACGCCTAATAATCATGATGTTAAACGGTTAATGGTGAGAGCTGTGTTTGATTTGCAGGGGCATTCACATTTTCATTTCAGCGGTTTATCGTTTAGAAATGTTGTGTATGGAGTACATAGTGATTCAACATCGGGAGTAAGTGATATACAAGTAAAAAATTGCTATTTTTATGATATCGCATCCGCAGGAATACATCTTAAAGCACGGAATACTGACAATAACGATATTGTAGTGGAACGGTGTGTGTTTAACCGTGTAGCCCAAGACGTCACTATTGCGTCTCATGGTGACGGCCCTGAGCGTAGCCGGAATGTATCAATCAAACATAATAAATTTTATAACACATTTTATACAAATAATGCGAATTACAAATGGAGTGAAGCAGGTTCTTTGGCAGACGGAGAATTGGTTTCAGTACAAAATGGTGATAATGTAGTAATCGTAGAAAATTATGCCGATAAAAGCTATAAAGGGATCGTATGTTATTGTGCTCCTAATTCGCATTATAGGGGCTTAAAAATTAAACGAAACATCCTAAATGATGTAGAAACGTATGGTATAGCCTTGCAAGAGGCGAACAATGGCAATCACGCAGAATCCTTTGTGGCATACAATGTGTTGCAAGGGAATAAAGGTGATTGGGGATTTTTTCTTGACCATATTCACCTAACAACCACTATAGTCAATAATTTTATTAGCGGTTACGAATATAATGTTAACTTAGGCCATAATATCGCTAATATTAGGTTTTTGAACAATTTATCGTACAATCCAACTGGTGAGCATATTGCTTATAGGTTTACTGACTCAAACGATGGCAATAATGATATAAATTATAATTTATACTATCCTGATGGAAGTAGTAAATTCGAAAGCAATTACCACATATATCACGATTTCAATGGATGGAAATCAGCAACCTCACACGACGTAAATTCTAAAACTGATGACCCTCTTCTGACGGGATATCACATATCCCGTCAATCTCCAGCCCGTAATGCGGGTGTCAAAATCTCAGATATTCACAAGCCTTGGCCTAATTGGGCTAAAGATATCGACGGCGACTCTATTGTGGATACGCCAGACATTGGTGCAGATGAATTTAGAATCAGACCTGATATTGGCGATTCAAGAATGTTTATTAAGGAGGTAGATAAATGAGAATTATATGGTTTCTTTTACTCAGTTTAATTCAAGTTTCTATGGTTTTCGCCGCAGATGCAAGCGTGGAAAGCAGGCTAATCGGCCTTGCCTGGGAACACGATCTCCCTCCAGATATTGCAAGGTACGAAATATCTTGTGTGCCTGGCGACAATGCCAGTATTGTTCGGGTTCCTGTGGATGACCCAAACCTAAAGATATCTGACACAAACCGCCACTACTTTAAGACGTTTGAGTGGTCTGGCAAAGTCCCAGTCACAAGAGGCAAGGCTGAATGCACGGTTCGGGCAGTCGACCTCGCAGAGCAAAAAAGCGAATGGGCTTCGCCCCCTGCAACACAAGACTGGGAGCCGGCAACAGTTCTTCATATCCGTTTTGTTTCTACTCCTGATATCCAGATTGAGGTGACACAATGATGAGATTGTTAAGCTTGCTGAGTATTTGTGTGCTGATTTCTGGATGCGCTTCATTTTCCGGCGGAGCAACATACAGATACACATTTACATCAGCTAATTCAACAACTGAGATTAAGGTGGATTCGAACAGGGAAGTTCAGGACGGTCTTGTATTTCATGTTGATCCAAAGACAGGAGCAGTTGATGTACAGACTGGTGGCCTTGGAAACGGGCCTAACAACACAGAGGTTTTCTTAAAAGCCTTAATCCAGGCTTTAATCGAAACAGCAAAGGCGGTGAAATAATGGCAATCAAAATAGATAGCTCGGAAGCAAAAACCATTCCAGCAATTACGCTGGATAAACTCCACGTAATGCAGTTTGCATTTACTCAAGGTAAGAAAAATACAACATCCGATCCAGACAAATTTGCTGTAAACGCCACAGGGAAACTCTACGGGACAGACGAAGATGGTCACGTTGTATACGATGATGAGGTAATTTCTGTCTCGACACAGGATTTCATGCCTGAATTTGTGAAATACCTCTGCCTCCGAGAAAATAAGGACGCTGAAATCATACAAGGCCAGATACAACAAGCTATCTCTGATGTTGGTACAGAGATAGCGAACGGAACAATATCCAAAGAAAAGCTGTTCGCATACACTCGTATGGGAATAGCCTTAATTTTCGAGGTAGAAGGCGGGCCAAAGATAGCAGGCGAGGAGTAATATGGCAACTCCTACCATTATAGAAGAATTAACCGTTCTTGATGATTTCGAGGCATCAAACCTTGATGATCGCCTATGGGAAATAGGAGGGACAACGGGCGATGTGTCTGTAAGCACAAGCATCGTCAAGCAGGGTTCTCAGGCGGGGGCTTACAAGCCTGGGTTTGCTGCTGCCTGGGTTACGGGAATTGCTATAGAGTTTACATCCAGCCAGGATTTATCATCTGACTATCTGTGGTGTTGGTATAACATCTCGGATAAAATTTTCGGCAATCTTGACACGATTGCCAACGGAGGGTTGAGACTCAGAATTTATACTGGGACTCTTTCTAAAAATACATCAAGCGATTCTCTGAATGATTCTTCCTGTAACTATAATGAGTATTATGTGGGAGGGATAGATACACTACGGTCGGGCTGGACTCGACACGTGTTCAAACCATCCAGCATGACTCCAATAAACACAAATGGGACAGTTGACCTGTCCGATGTGACGGCTGTTGGTTTCATTACAAAGTTTAGTTCGAATCTAACGGGAGTAAATTCTCCCGAATTTTGGATAGATATTTTCCACAAAGGCCCTGGGGTCAAGTTTGCAGGCGGAACGGAAAGCGACCCGATAGATATAACAGGGATACTTGATTATACAGAAGACAAATCTCGTCGTATGGGTATCGTTGAAGAGTACAATGGAGTATTTTTCCTCAACGGTAAATTCTCCCTGGGCGATACCGGTCAATCTGTTTATATGCTGGAAGACAAACGGCTGTTTATCTTTGCCTCGCATAGCTATTACGACGGCTCTAATGTAAGCAGTTCGACAGGCGACGAATTTCATGGGTTCGTCAACACCGGCGACGATACAACGCTCAAGTGGACAAACCATGCTACCAGGGTGGCAGACCTAGATTTAGTGTCATGGGATATGGATTTCCATACCGTTGCAGGCACGTTCCTGGTTAATCAATCTACACTTTACGGGGCACATAGCCTCAAATTCTGTTCTGCTGATTATATCCGAGCGACGTTCAATTTCTGCGATGAGGTCACAGCAAACGGCGCCAATATGGATGACTGTATTTTTAACGTCAACACATATTTCATGATTTCATCTCTTAATACGCCTAAAAATATCAAACTCTTCTACTCATTTAATGGCGTTACTCTTGGAGACGACACGGTTCACCTGAGCAACTATACATTCGATAACTGCACCTCGGAAATAACGCATTATAGCGCAGGCACTCTGACGATTTATCAGGAGGACGGAACAGAGATTGACCCGACAAAGATAAATGAATCAGGCGGAGGAAATACCATTCTTTACAACAAACGAACAAAAACTTTTACAGGGTTGCCAGAAAACACAGAAGCCAGAGTGGTTCAAGGAGCATATACCCTCGACCATGAAGCGTCTGTTACAGGTGGGGAATATGAATATACCTATGATGTGTCTGATGATCCGGCAAGAGCATTGTTTGTGTGTCCTGGGTATGTAATTGATCCCGTAAATTTCACCTTGGATACAAACAATTCTACCATAGCAGTCACTGCTAAGCCCGATCCGAGTTATAGTTAAGGAGATTTTTAGATGGCAAAAATAACGAGCAAATCAAGTCTTGTTCTTGGTACAAATGTAAAATTCCATATAGCTGATAAAGGCGGTACTGATATCAGTATTACCAATAATGGGAATGGAACAACCACAATCAACTCTACATCTACCGATTTTACAGCCTCCTCGGAAAACGGAGGTATTGTAAACAGGGGAATTGTTGTTGGGGATAGAATAACCCTCAGTCACACGTCAAACAGTACAAATGAGGGCTACCGAGGCGATGTTACCTCGGTGTCAGCCCATAGCATTACTTGTACGGACGTTGACAATGCTTCCGCAGACGAGAGCGCAGGGGCTGATATCAACGTCCTTGCTTTTAAAAAGACTTATCAGTTTTTAGAGGCCAACGGGTTGAGCTTTGTTGATGGGGTTCAAGGGCTGGTTTTCGCCTCGTGGTGCGTTGACGAATGGTATAATACGGACTTGGACAAGTATCCGTCTGTATTCACCTCTATCGAGCCAAGGGCCAAAAGCCTGGCAAATAAGGACGGCTGGGAGCCTCACGACTCAGATACTCTAAATGCTATTAGGGATTCTGCCTTGGAAATCAGAGAAACAGAAACATCCAGCTACACTAAAGCGTATGCGTTGCTTAGGTCAACAGGCAATCTTCATGCTTCGACCGATCAAATGACATTCTGGTATTATAATGATCCAGAGATGAATGCCCCTAATGAGGCAGTTATGACTGGTTACATTAACCAGTTAGTCCTTATTCATGATACTGATGGAGATGATAAGAGGGGAACATGGTACACTCGGTGTGCCGAGCCTGGAAAAACGATTGTTTTCGAAGCACACGATCTCCAGTACGCTGAAATATACCCCGTTTCAGCAAATAACGCCATTGACCCAAAACTGGCCGACCCGTCAACGGGGACGCCTTATCACACTGATACAGAGATTGCTAATGGGGCTGACTATCAAAACATTAAATACTATGTAGATTCGGACGGGTTGTACCAAGGTGATGTTGACGGTACAACCTACGATTTTGACGGTCATATAGACGGAGACCATAAAACCCATCAGACAATACACGAGAAGATTAACTACCTTCTCAGACAACCTACCAACATAAACAGTGACAATACTGGGGACGCAATTCGGGGAGATAAACACAATATCCTTACAGAATTCAGTGGGGATGTCTTCACAGTATATTCATATTTGCTTAATTACCCCGCTGCACAACGTAATGACCTCCGTCTTGTTGACCACAGTGGTACTGTACGCCAGTGGCCGACTATCGTTGCCCTGACTATAAGTTCTCCGTCCATTCTGGTTGGAGGACATTTCAGCATCTACCATAAAGACACTTTCGGGACGCATGATGCTGTGCCGCTTCAGGACGAAGACGGCACAGATCAAGAAGATGTGTCTATTACGGGGAGCGACGCAATAACGATTGCTTATGGCTCCTATGACGTTGATGGTCATACTCCAGGAACACCGATTGATTGTACAATAGCCTGGGGCAGACCAGGTTATGTGGAACCTGGAGATATGGATTTTACGATCCAAGATGAAAACTTGACTGTAACCTTGTCACCAAAAGCCGATCCAAGTTACACATCGGCATAATGGAGGTTTTTGATGGCCTCTCCTACTTGGTATTTCGACGGGGATTTGAGGCGGATATATGAGGTTCCGCCTCATCCTACATATACAACAGACCCAAACGGCTACCGTATTTACACCAGCACCGATCCGTCTGCAGACGCTCTGGTATATGTAGATATTAAAAAAGACCTCTGGAGCCGTTGGGTTGATTGGGCTTTTGCTCATCAATGGGGGCTGTTAGCTTTTGGCCGGTCAGGTGGGGCTTTCCGAGGCTACGACGAGCAAGGAAATGAACTTTACCAATCGGTTGATTTCACCCTCTTAAACGATAACGGTTGGAAGATCGTTCTGGCTAATTATCCTCATGAGACTCGATTTAAGGGAAATCTGTATGCTCAATCAGACAATTCCCTTTTCGATAATGATCGGATTGATTGTGTTCCGCCTCCGATAGCGAGACTGGAAGGTGCGGCAGACCTTTTGAGTTATATCGTTAATACAGGCAGCGGACTGTCACCAGAAGAGCAGCATAAACTTGATTGGATAAGAAGAAGACTGGCTGGAGACGAAGAAAGAAGACCCAACAGAATCATTGTCACAGACCCAGACACTGGGGAAACTTTGCTTGATAAGGTTGTGTCTGGCGGACAACTAACCCAAACTATTAAGATTTATAGTACATGAAAATAAAAAGAGAGATATTATATCATTTCCAATGTGTGAAATGCAATAGATGGTGGTCAATAGGAGATGCTCATATTGAAGGATCTGTTAAAGACAGAAAATGGTTCTGTCCTTGGTGCGGAGCAGAGGATTATGTAAGATGTATATGACAGACGGATATGATAGTGAAAGCAGCGAATCTTCTCAAGTCATATTGAAAGAATGGATTGAAATTTCATTTGATCAAAACATAGATCTTTCTTGTTCGACCCCTATTTACAACATAGAAATGGATCCTGAAATAATATCAATTGAGCCATATTGTATTGAAATATGTGAGGAATTATCATGGACCTTAGAGATATAGAATGGGCTGCAGGGGATCATTACCCAATTCAGCTAACTATTAAGAATAAGAGTACAGGAGAGAAAATTAATCTAACCGGATATACTTTTACCATGTCAGTGTCAAAAGAGGATTCCGGCTCTCCTATTATTTTTTCTGTGAACGGCGTTGTCGACCCAGATCAAACTAATAACACAGGAGAATTGTCATTCACTCCTCAAGAATCTGACACCTCCGATTTATCACCTGGAAGATATTATTATCGAATTGCTATGTTTGACACCTCATCAAACAAACGTACAATCAGAAAAGGTGTTTTTCAGATAGTATGATAAGTAAAAAATGTCTTAAAGCAAACCATGTCATAAGAACTAAATTGATAACCATTCAGTACAATTTGCAAAAATCTTACGGAAAATATTGTTTGGGTATTATCAAAGACGATATAGCTGATATTGAAAGGATATTAGATGAATGTTATAAATATAAGGCACGAAATACAGACATGGAGTGATTTAGAACTGTTGTCCGGGCTCATTGTCGGAGAAGCAGAAGACCAATCCTGGGAAGGACGTGTATTAGTTGCTATGTGTGCTATGGAAAGGTCAAAACATCCAGGGCATTGGAATTGGGGAAGAAATCTTCGAGAAATCATCCTTGCTCCAACGCAATTCTCCTGTTTTCAGGATAGTAATATAATGAGAATCATTCATCGGAAAAGAGAAGTTGATTACATATGGAGAGAAAACAGTCTTATTGCTCATGCAGTTTATACAGGAATGTTGAATGACATGGTAAAGAGAAAGCCCACACACTACCATGGGGTTGATGTACATCCTTCGTGGGCTAAAAAAATTGAATACTTATATAAGGTAGGAGACCATTTGTTTTATACTTGTTTCGGCTCCTGATTATTTTTCAATTTCTATCTTGGGTAATAATATCAATTGAAATCCGTTACATTGTTTGGCTTGTTCAAGCAGCCATATTCGCTGTGATTCTTCATCTTCTCCCAAGTAATAAAATTTCTCAACGAATATGGTATGAATACCTGCTTGGATCATCTTAGTTAAACAGGTATTACAGGGTGTTATGCTAACATAAGCAGTAGCTCCTTTACAAGACACTCCGTACATGGCACATTGAAGCAGAGCGTTTTCTTCTGCATGGATACACGGTATTTTGTTTAAGGACTCTCCGCTTTTTCGTGTGGGATACAAACATCCGTTTTCATTGCAATTTGGAAAGCCTGAAGGTAGGCCATTGTATCCAGTAGCGATTATGCGTTTGTCCTTTACAATCACACAGCCTACTTGTCGTTTGACACAATTACTGCGCCCTGATACTTCTCTTACTATGTTTCTAAAATAACTATTCCAACTTCTCATTTTCAATCTTCTCCATATATTAAAAATATCTATTTTCATGGTGACACCATGAAAACCAATAATCATACTGCTTATCACAATGGATCATATTTGCATGGCGTTCCATACAGGCTTTTACTTCAAACGGCATTTTAACAGGGCCGAATACCTTAGTAATTATAACATTGGCATTTAATATAAAAAATATCATACAGGCTATCATAACAATTGTTATTATTATTTTCATCATTGTCATTCTCCAAAATTTTCTTTTTCTATACTTTTTACATGGTTAAAAAGTCTTTGATACTCTATTAGGGATATTTGGCCTTCACGAAACGCCTGTCTTATATGCCATAATGTTTGCTCAATTGACATATCTTCATGAATTAACCAAGTGTAGTAGTAACTAATCGGTATAAAATTCATATCGATGCCTCTTCTTTTGCTTGTTTTTGTGATTTTTTTACAAACTCATACCCATGAAAAAACAATAATATTTCTCCAATTACTATCAATATCCCAACAAAGTTTCCATTAGCTGCATGATACAATGGGAGCAATAAAAATATCACCATAAAACACAGCACTATCATTAACAACATTATTCTCATTATCTCAATTCCTCCTACATTTTTATTTATTACGAGCCTGTAAGTGTTTTGTGTCATGTCTACCGTCTGGTTTATTTATTTTTTTAATCATTCGATTTATTATTTGTATACCAGATTCAGCATCTATCCCAAGCAATTCCAAGTACATTTGCAGCATACCACTTCCACCAGATAAAAAGTCCTTGGCAGACTGAATACAGGCATCTTGCTCCATATTGATCCCTGGTTTAAGTTTTGAATCTCGTATAGCTTGCTTTATAATAGCAACGATCAACTTCTGTTCTGGTGAAAGTACGGGTTTTTTGAATTTAAACTTTTCTTCCATGTTTTTCAACCCATTCAGGGCAATATTCCAGCAAATTTTCAAAACAGTCTTTTATTTGGTATACACCGGTTTTAGTTTTCACTATACAGCTACCTCCATATTTCTCCAGGAAACTTAATTGCTCCCTGGTGAGAGTGTGCCTGGTATTTCCTGACCAGTCTTTAAGCTCTACAAATCCCTCTGGCGTGATAACATCGGGCATGCCCACCGGAGTGCTGCATCCCTCAATGCGAAGGCCATCAAACCCATGATCCCTTAACCATCTCCAAAGTGTCTTTTCACTCATTTTTGAATAACCTCTTCCAGAGTTCTGATAACACTTGCTTTGTGGCTCTGATATCTGCCAGAGCATCATGTGCGTTATCAAGCTTGATCCCCAGGGTACTGGCTACAGTTTCAAGCTTTCGATTTGGCAGAAATATGCGTTTCTTTTCTTTTATCTCCAGGAATAGTGCCAACTGTAGCGGATCCAGATAAGCACCACCATGAACCAGACCAAAAAAGAAGTCGTTACCATGGGATTTGAACCAGGCATTCAAAAAACTTGCATCAAATGAAGCATTATAAGCCACAAGGATGAATTTATCTGCCTTATTATATTTATCAACATGCTGCTCCAATATCAGCCGAAATTCTGTGCATGCCTGGCCAGATGTAAGGTCTCGTGAAATAACGTCAGATATTTTGAGTCCTGAAACCGCCAGGGCCTTTTCTTCTATTTGCTTATCTGGATGTGGTCGCATTTCAAAATTGAACTCATCAACCTCTTTCCCATCTATGGAAATAATACCTGCCACCTGGTGCACCGTGTGAATGCTTGGATTAAACCCTGTGGTTTCTGTATCTACAAATAGGTATTTGTTCATTTGGTTATGTCCTCAAGTTTAAGATTGAGCATTTTAAGAAGCGGTTTCATTTTTTCTTCAAGCCGGTTTCTTACCCATAGTCTTATTTCAGACGTATCATTACAATGATTGTTAAGATATACATATGCTTCAACCATATCCGCCAGTTTACATATGGGGCAGCCGTAATAAATAGGCTCTTTATCTTTAAGCGGTGATGGGATATCTCCAGTATATGCTTCATCAAGTTCATGAAAAAGCAAGTACATCACATACTTTTCCGGTGATTTGCCTACCAGTTTACAGATTTTGGTAACATAAACCATAGCGTTGTAGCAATGCTCTGCTACAGATTGTTGACGGTTCATAGATATAATGCCCCATCTAGATATATATTGCATCCTTAAAGCTTCATTATCTTTAAACGGTGCTGGATATTTCATTAATTCTCCTTTCAAGTCGTTTGATTTTGTGGTTCATATGTAATTTAACTTGTTCTTCGATGTCCAGGACATTGATTACTGACATGAGTGAAACGATAACGTCCGCCACCTCTTCTGCAACAGGATCCGTACCTGTTCTTTCCCTGTTAAATCGAGCAGTAGCGGATATAAGTTCAGCACATTCCTCTTGTAAAATAGCAATTTGGCCTTTGGCACCCCACACCGTAATGGCTGCCATGGTAGTGGGGTGCTCTATATTTATTTTAATCATCGGACAAATTAATTTCTTGTGGGGTACCATTCAATATCTTCCAATTTTGGTCCCCAACCCCACCATGATACTTCTTCAGGAACATCAAAATCAGGATCATAATTCATAAAATTAAGAAAAACATCAGTGATGCCATTGGTAAGCAAAGCTTCCTTATATTGCTTCACAGAAAACGTAAATACTCTACGTTTCTTTTTGCTGATACTGGTATATTCAGGTGGCACTCCTATATCTTCCCAGGTGATCTCCTTCTGATCCGGATAACATGGGCCTGACCACCCTATCATATTGCCGTTATCATCATATCTATTAGCAACTCTGATAGGGTATGTACGAGCACAGCCTATTATTCGCTTTACCCACTGAATAGGGATGCCTGCATCTGCAAGAGCCTGCTGGGGTGAGGTATTCCTGGATGTGCAATGTGGCCACATCCCAAAATTAAGTGATAGGCTATGCCCCTGGGCAACAAATACCAGGATTCTTTTAGCTGATAAAAGCCTATCGAACCATTCATCATTATTGATTACTCCTTCTAAATGCCACTGCCCAGCGGTGCATTTTATACCACTATTTCTTCGCATTTTAGTTACTACAGCTTCCATTCCCCCTGTCATGGTGGACCCAATCCTGACAAGTTCCTTTTCAGCTTCCAAGGCATGACTATTTACCACTGCAGCGTTCTTATGGATAAGTACCTCTTTTCCGTGTCCTTCTCTTCTCAATGCTGCCATATTGATGGCAGATCCAGGCGATATCATTATTGTTGCATGGTAACTACATGGGATGGCTGACCATTTTTTGCCTTTACCATCATATCCACCAGAATTAGGATAGGCATTCGTTACAATGACATCAGGCTCAAAATACCTGGAATATACATCCAGGAATAGGCGTTTTCCTTCGCTTCCAAATTGCATTCCACAAATTATGTGTACTTCGGGATCAATCATGTCCAACTCCTTCTAAGTATTCTACATTTAGTTTAATGGCTTCTTTTGCACAAAATGGACAGGTGTTATTTCGATGCAGCAATTGCAATGATACCAACCTGCCACATGACCTGCATGTTATAGTGTCATTCCATGGCCACACTGCATCGGGTAAAGTTTCCACTGCATCTGGTCCAATATTAACAGTAGTTTGTATGGCGCATCTTATACAATAAAACTGGCCAGTAAGCGTTGACTTAGCTACAGCTCTGTTGTGGCATTCAGAGGTGCTGCATTGTTTAAAATGGGATATCGGATTCATCGTCAAACCTCTTTTTATATCTTGTTGGTGGAATATGCTTATTATTGTTATCGGTTTTGGTGTCTAAAAATTCCACGTTAAATGCAATGATGTCCGTGGTATATCTGGTTATACCATCTCTGTCTTCATACTGGCCATACTCAATTCTACCCAACACAGCTACTTTGCTACCTTTTTTGAGGTACCTTTCACAGTTTTCAGCAGTCTTACCAAAACATATGATGCGGTGCCAGTTGGTCTTGCCATCTCTTTCATTGGTGGCTATGTTAAATTTGGTATATGGGTCACCGTTTCTGCTGTATGATAGTTCTGGGTCATTTCCAAGGTTTCCAATAAGTATTGCTTGATTCATTTCGTTTCTCCTTTTCTTTTTTCCTTTCACTGATCCGAATCAATAACCTTCGGTTATTGGTTTAGTAGATGCCCAATTGTCGCCTATTTCTGGTACAGTACGAATTGGGATATCAGATATTCCATCCAGCACACTTTCCATTTTGTGCTTGATCACGCTGATAAGCTCCATATCATATACTGAAAATATAAGCTCATCGTGCACCGATAAATGGAGAGGCTGCACTTTATAGGTGCTTACCATAGCTGCTTTTATGATATCCGCTGTCCATGCTTGATACAGGTATCCAGCTGCCTTATGACAGAATCTTTTATCCGGAAACCTGAGGTACCTTCCCAGGATAGATATTACATATCCCCTGAGCCTTGCACGGTGCGCAGCTTTTTTAGACATGTTACCCACTCCTGGTATGGTCTCGTGATATAAATCAAATAACCTTTGAGCCTCTTCTCCTGGCACCAGAAAGCCTTCTTCATTTATGGTGTAATTAAGCCCCATGGTTTGTGCAAGCTTTCCTGCACCCATACCAAAAATCTGAGCAAGGTTAAGTTGCTTAGCATTACCTGTTTCTGGGTTAGGGTCCCTGGGAATGTCCATCATTTCAGCAACCAAAGTGTGAAAATCAGTGTACGGGTCCTTTTGATATGCCTTTTTAATAGGATGGTCAGGATCCCTGAGCGATATATAATGTGCAAACCCTCTCACATCGCTCTGCTCATAATCACACCTCAGAAGCTTTGCGCCCTCTTCTGGAATAAACAAGCTCCGGAGCAACTTCTTCATTTCAGGATCCCTTTTGGGAATAGCCTGCAAATTTGGACTGTTGCATGAAAGCCTGCCTGTTACCACCCTGGTCTGATTGAAATTGGGATGTACACGTCCATTTACCAAATGCCCCTGAATCTGAGACACCAAAAAAGTATCAAGGATCTTTTTATACCTTCTGATATCCAATATCAGCTTTGCCGGCGGATATGTCATTTGCTTGAGGGTATCAGCATCAAGAGACGCAGCATCAGCCTTGGTGGCCCCCGCTATAGTGCCATCTACAAGCTCAAATTTCCCGCTCTTGAGCCTTTTCTTTACCAGAAATCCCCGCATCTGAGGAGTAGAATTTACATTAAGATGCTTTCCGGCAATGCTATCAAGCTCCTTTTGCTTGGCATCTATCATCTTTTTGACAGAATAAATAGTCTCATCAATTTTGCCGGTATCTACCCTGATACCCCTTCTTTCCATCTGGATCAGCACCTTGATTACTTTCCGCTCAAGCTCATATACAGGCGGAAATTCCTGCTCCTCTTGTTCCTTATAAAGCTTGCGGAGTGCAACAATATCCTGCTTGGCATACCTGGCCACAAATTCTGGCGATACTTTATGCAGATTTTTCATCTGTACATTCTTGGTGGCCTTGCCCCCAAACATGTCCGCCAGATCATCTATAATGTCCAACTTTTCACCGGTCAGACTATCCAGGTCATAATTGAACTTGTGCTCATCAAGAAGCTGAGCACGCACCATTGTGCAATCCAAGTTATAATGGATAAGGTCTATGCCTATTTGATAAAGAGCATGAGCATCAAACTTTACATTATGTGCGACCACCAGATCTGCTTTATTAAGGTCTCGTTTAAATGGTGCAATATCCTGATTTCGCACATCAATGTACCTGGGTTCAGTATCACCCAATGCCCAGCTTATACCGAATATCTTATCACCAGTGAACAAATTAACGCCAGTCGTTTCTGTATCGATATAAATAATCATAGTTTCCTTTCACAATATATACCACATCACGGCTTCTTGTAATAGCAGTATACATTAATCGTTTCTCTTCTTCGTTATTAACGTTTACTTTTGTACTCCCTATGTCATCATATATTGCAACTCTGTTCCATTGAAGTCCCTTTGCTTTGTGCATAGTCATAGTCTTATCACTATTTACCTGCACATACTTGGTTCTTACAAGAACAACTTCTGCATCTTTTGGGATCTTATCTGTATATATCACCTCCCCTTTATTATCTGTAGGTTTAAATCTTGCATGCGGCAAGATTTGTTTAGCAAATTTCACTACCTCTTCTGGGCATCTGTGTGATTGATCCAGATATTTGATTTCTCCACCATATGAAGTCATAATCTTTGGATCTGATCCGTTGAATTGGTATATGCACTGGTCCGGATCTCCAACAAGCCACAAATTCTTAAGTCCGGCTTTTATGAGCCTGTCTATTACCCCTTTTAAAGCCGGATATAAGTCCTGGGCCTCATCTATAAGCAAGTTTTCCGGCACCTTATATGGAGTGAACACTTTTAACATATCATTAAAGTCATAAAGTACGTGGTCCTCCTTATATTGTATGTATTTGCTTATTTCATCTGTGATTTCATCAATGTTGTAATACCCTTTATGCAAACATGCTTCAATAATGCTTTCTTCAGTTATCATCTCTTCAGTTATGTTACATGCATGGTTGTATACCTCCATAGCTTCTTTTGATATATCATAGTCTGTTATAATGTCTTCAGGTCTTATACCTGATGCCCTGCAACAATAACTATGTATGGTTGAAGCCCTATATTCTTTTCCAAGTTTATTGTTGATGCTTTTTGCAGCCTTTCTTGAAAAAGATACTATTATAGTTTTCTTGGGATCAAGCCGGTTGGCTGCCCTGGCCAGATATGTGCTCTTTCCTGCACCAGGGCAGCCTATGATCACCTTAACGTTCACTAAATGGAAATCTGTAAGATTTTCATTCGGATCAATTTGCTAAAACGGCTCATCTTCATTCATAGAGACATTCACCGCACCGCTGGTAATTTGTTCATAAAGCTCCGTGGCCTTATCAAAGAGTTCCTTTGATGGATATCCTATCATGGCCACAGCGTAATTCACATAATCACCCTTATCTGATGTCTCATCTACCGTGTATAATTTATATGCACGGCTCCAGCGTGGCCCTCCTGCCATCCTCACCAGGCTGTTCCATTGCCTGGCTACCTTGGCCTTGGATTTGGGCATGGGTACCATAACTTCCTGGCCATTTGGGAGCAAACATAGGTTTGTTGGAGTGTCCACTATCTCGTACTTGTTTGGATCTTCAAATTCTACAAGTGCATTTTCAGCCTCTTTAAATGTGTCATATTGGCCAGCAAATCCGCCACCCTCATCTCGAAGCTTCCAGATGATATAAAACTTCTTAAAGAGTACCGGTATCACCACCACTGAATCCCCATAAAGCTCACGGGTAACAGTGTTAAAGATCATACCGATTTCGGCACCTTCGATATAAGCCGGATCCTTTTTCTTAAGTTCCGGACTCAAGCCCTGGATGATGCTGAGCCTTGGGATAATCAGGTCTTCGTGTGTGACCTCTTCAGATCCCCTGTTATCACCCTCTTCAATCTCCATCCAGTCCGGTCTTTCTTCGGTAATGATTCCTTCTGTTTTCATAATTTCGTCTGTCATCGTTCTTATCCTTTCTTTAATACTGCCCTGGTATAAGGCGTTATTTTAAATAAATCTTCAGGTAACTGTTCACCTTTCTGGAGCATCTCCTTTGCCCAAGCCTTTCCTGAGGACGCATTCACGGTTTCCGTGATAAGATCCCCGTGACCATGGTGATGCAGCCATCTAAAAGCATCCTCCTTTTTGGGTGCCGGAATACTGAAGTATATATCTGATGTCAGATACACAGTACCTATCCCATCAAATGTAGCACGCTCCAAACCGGCTTCTTCCATGGCCTCAGGAATCAACTTGAACCGATATTCATCGAACTTCTTTTGTAGTTCCTTCTTTTGTTCTTTGATCTTTGCCAATTCGTCTTTGATTTCTTTAAATTCTTCGATAAGTTTGCGCATTATTCTTTCTCTTTCAAGTTCTCTGGTCTGTTGTCTGTTTTATCTCCATTGATGTGAATGATGGGCTTCTCTGGCCAATACCCATGTACAAGCCTCCACACAATCTGGTGTTCAGAAAAACTGCAGTAATTGAACATTATTTTCCTGAATCCACTTCTTGCATGGAAAGTGCCAGCACGTGTTCCGGCCTTTTTGTTGTTTCTGGTGATCTTCCAAAAAAGCTCACCGGTTTCTGGATTGAGTTCAAAAACATCTTCCACCGGCATTTTTTCAAATGCCCTTTCTGCCTTTGATACATCCATAAGTATGTACCTCCTTTTATAAGATATTAGTAATTGCTGGTATCACCAGCAGCGATAGGACCATTATACCATACCTTGGGACTCTTCACAAGTATTATGTTGACCCATTCGGATCAATCCAATTGTGATAAAATCTCTTCTACATTCTTCAGAATGCTCTTTTTATGCTGCAGACACCATAACACTCTTGCATCTAAAGTGCCTTTGGTGATGAGGTGGTAATACACCATGGGGTTAATCTGTTGCATCCTGGCAATCCTGCCTTTGGCCTGTTGATAATGGCCAAGATTATGTGAATAACTGTAAAAAACCATAGTAGATGCGCAATGTAGGTTGATGCCAGTAGACCCCACTGCAGGATGAGCAACTATCACAGGAAACGCACCATTCTGGAAGTCCTGGACAATTTCATGGCGGTCCTTAGGCGATATGCCACCATCAATAAATGGTGCGTTATATCGTTCAGATATAGTGCGGATCTCTGAAATGAAATTTGCATATATTACCAGTGTTTCTCCTGTTTCCACAATCTCATCCAGGAGCTTGATCTTTGGTGCCGTAAATGTTTCACGTGAAACAGGATCATAACCGCCAGATATCTGCAGGATCCGGAGCAATTTGGTGAGCGGGTTTAGTTCCCCATCATTCAGCACCACATTGATAAGCTCCCGTTGTTTCGGAGTCATCTTGCACTCCCTCTTAACATCAGTCTGTGGGGGCAGATGCGGCATAGCATCTTTCTTGGATATAAAGAAGGTGTACTTGGAGATATTCTCCATAAGCTCATCCTCATTCTTATAACCTACAATCTGCCTATTTTCAAATCCGCCTCTGATGCAATATCTATTTTTAAACCCTATAAAGGTACTAATACCTATGATATCAGGGTTTAAGAAACCATATATGGAAAACAAATCCTCCTTGCCATTTAGCACTGGTGTCCCTGTCATTACATACCGCCTTCTGGCAGGTTTTGCAATCTTATATGCATTTTTGGTCCTTTTGGCATTCGGATTCTTTATGGTGTGGGCCTCATCAATGACCACCAAAGTACGGTCATCCACATATTTCTGAAGCTCCTTATTTAACTTCTTTGAAGAAGAAAGCGACTCAATACCCTCTATCCTGCAAAAAGGCAGGGTTTCTGGAGCGTGCATCTTTATTTCATCTTCCCAGTTCTTTTTGATAGACACCAAGCCAATGATCAAAGCCTTAATATCCCTGATTCCAATGAGATTGTTGATAACATCAATCATGATTTTTGTCTTGCCGGACCCCATAGGCGCAATTAAAGCACCATAAGGAAGAGATAAAAGAAAACGAACTGCACCTTCCTGGTATAACCTGGGTTCCGTATGAAAAATTAGATCCAATGGTGCAGGCACCATTGGTGGACTTGAAAGCTGATCTTTTGGTAAAAGCCCCAAGTCAACCAACAACGCAATATTTAACCTGCTTTTGTACACCCGCCATGAGCGTGTTCTCTTGTTCCACCGCTTGTCCAGGCCCTCTAACAAGTGGTTGTGCTCAAACCGGCATTTTACAAAATATGCTTCTTTATCTTCTCCTATTATATTCATCTATTAATGCTCCTATATCAAGTGTGAGTCCTTTTTTATATTTCTTGTCATAGTCCACAGGCAGGGGATACCCAAAGGACTCCAACCATTCTTTCCGGATCCATTCAATGGACGGCTCCTTGTCACATATCCTTTGCATTTTATTACCTAAATATTCAACGTTAATCTTAAAAATCACGATTTCTCTTGATACTCCGTCTTTTTTTCAGGATCTCTTCCTTTACTATTGTCCGCAAGCCCTTATCCTCCTGAATCAGTTCCGATGGAATAAGATAAAGTCGTCCGTTTATAGTCGTACAATATTCCGCACCCATAAACTGGAATCCTTTTCTGATATCATCATAAGAAACCTGCTTTCCGGATGCAAGTAAATTGTCCTTGGCATCCACTTCCAAAGGCGGCACGAGTTCATCTGATTTTATTTTATATACACCAGTATAAGGTGTCGGCTCCACATCAAAATAAATCTTAAGTGCAGTTGCCACATCCTGTGGCTTATACATCTTTTTGCTGGAATATACCAATTTATCAATAGAAACATGAAAGCTATTGTCAAAAAACCCGATGAACTTATCTTTACTCCTTAAAAGAACAGCCGGATCCTTTACCGCAGTGTGTATGCTATTAATAATGTGATTTCTTACCATCAAATATGTTGGATTGTCTGTGCGCTTCACTTCGGCACTTTCTAATAAAAAATCCCACATTTCTCCCCATAATTTTTTGTCAATCTTTCTGATTTCATCAACACCAGCGCCCGATTGAATCAATTTGGATTTAACTGTATGCCAACTGGAAAGTTCCTTGAAGTTAAATCGATACTCGATAGCATCGAGAAAGGTTAAAATATACGCTTCATTTTTGGTGCCTTTTTCAATCTCAATTTTAAGTTTGAATTTTTCCAAGGTATCTATTACCTTGGCCTGAGACACAGCACCACCTATTTTACAATTTTCCTTTCTATCAGATGGGCATCTTTTACATCCAAATCCAATTCCGCTTCCTTCTTCCAAGCATCTTTTATATTGTTTATTAGCACTTTTAATAGTTTTGTCTCTTCCAGCGTCATTATATCCCTTCATAATATAATAAATAAGAGCCGTAGGATTTTTTACTCCAAAGTACCTAAGATAAAGTGTAAGTTGATATGTGGTGTTGTTGCGTTCACCTTTTTTAATAATACTTGGTAATGTTCCATCATGATCAAGCATATTAATTGAATCCGCAAGATCAATGACTGACTGCATGCATGGCGGTACCGGTACAATCTTAGATATATTTATAATAACAGGCTCCTCCGGAAAATCCGCTGGGTTTGGTAAAAGCACTCTGAGGCCAGGGTTATCCAGGAACACTTTATCAAATTTGAAAGACTCAAAGCCCTGAGAGGTGCATTTTAGATGAAAATTACGCAAACCATAAGCAAGAATAAGCTTTACAACAGCAACGTAACCCCTTACATGGTTTACGAGAATTGGCTTATTAAAAAAGAGGACCACATGTACACCTGTGCGGGAGTATGATGGTAATATATTAACTGGTAAGGGATTATACAGAATATTTTGATTATTGGCAGCTTTGATGTTAGAAACAATGCTGGAAACAGCATTGTATAGACCATCAGCAATATTAGGATTTCCATCAATATCTATAACGCACCACGTTACTGTGGCAGTGTCCAAATCCTCTGCCATGGCCCTGGATATAGGTGCATATCCAATGGCAGACTTTGGTGGATCATGTTGTACCCAGGGAAATTCTTCTATCGGCGGCGTTGTAAGCTTTGTTTCAACAATCTTAGGCTTTTTACCCTTAGGGTCTGGCTTTGCATGGATATACTGATCTACAGTGGTATCAATCACTTTTATTTTATTTGTCTTAGGATCTCTAATAGAATGTATACCAGATTTCCATTTATCTGGGAGCTTGTAAAGATTATAAATTAAATCAAGTTTGGGGTTTGGCACGGCAGTATCTCCTTTTATATATATTATTAATGCTTAAGAGGCGCACAAAGTTATTTTAGCATGGACGGAAGCTTCTGTCAAGATCAGTGTTTGTACTTCGATGAAAAATTAATCCATTTGGCACGGCGCTTGCTAAACGTTGTCAAATATTTTTAAAATAAAAAGAACTATTGTCTGTCTGTCTATTTGTCTATTTTATATATCATAACGTATAAAGATATAGGAAGGAGACAGACAGACACGTTTTCTTTTTAAAAAAAGTAAGTGGCGTGCTAGCTTGTTAAGTTGTGTTTCTGCTATATGCTTCCTGGGGTTGGGTTTATACCCGATAGGACCAATAAAGCTTTGTTCATATCCAGAAGCCAAGGGAAGCTAAGAGAACCGCCTCCCTTGGCTTTTTTGTATGCTCCTGGGCCTGGGTTCTTACCCTCCGTACAGCACTGCGGTGGCTTTTTCTTGGGCATCATCCTGCTCAGTTTCCTGTGCCTGTGCTTGTCTTCTATATGCTCCTCTGAGCACGTTTCCGGCATTTGCCCTGACAAGCCCTGCGTTTTTGCCTTCCCACAGGAGGTGTACCCACTGGTCAACTCCTTCTGGCCATTCTTTCCAGCCGTACCTTTCAGCAGCTCTTTTGTATTTCTTCTGGAAGTTTTTGCTAAGTGCTACCTTAAATGGCAGGACAGCCAATTCATCTGCCAGGGTATCCAGGACTTGATGAGAGGTAAGTCCTCTGAGTTTTTCTGCTACTTCGTCGCCATTATCAACGGTGGCATTTCCACTAGCAGTTTTCCCAAAGCCCTTGTAATATTCATTGCGACTTTTGCGGAATACGTTGCGTTTACTGGATTTAGTTTCCTGGTTGGTTGTCTCCTCAAACTGATTTTTACGGAGATTGGCAGTTTCACCATTATCGAGTTTAACGGTAAACCATCCTCTGTTCTCAGATATCACTGTTCCAGTCTGTCCTTCAAACTTTCCTGTTGTTACTTTAACCTTCATATCGGTCTCCTTTCATTGTGCTGTTAGCACTGTTTTATTTTGTACTTACATTAAAACACATCAAGATTCATTTGTCAAGTATTTGATTTATTTTGATGTTGTTTTTGTCGTATTGTATTTACATTAAAACACATCAAGATTCATTTGTCAAGTATTTGATTTAATATTCAAGGTCAGGCTCTGGTGTAGTCTATATAATACTTTTTGTGCACTTCGCTATTTCCTTTGGTTTTTTGTTGTGCGCCAGTTATTATTAGGCCCTATTAGGTGTAAATAATAGTTACTTGACACAATATTTAGTTTTATGTTAAAATAAAAGAAAAAGAAAAAAAAAGGAGCTAAAAGGCAGTGCACAATGAGGTAAAAAGCTGGGCACAATCACCAGGGAAAAAGCACATGATGCGTCATTTAAATGGTGAAAGGCTTACCAGAGGAGAGGCTATTATTGCAAAGTGTGCTGATTGTAATGCCGGTTATGTTGATGGTAAACTGAATTGCCAGATAGTCGATTGCCCACTTTACCCATACATGCCATATAAAAGTAAATGAGGTTAATATGCAAAATTTACAAGTGTTAGCTGCCATATATCTTAATTCCCAATCTCGTGAAGAGTTGGATATTGCTCTTGAGCGGTTTGGTTTATCCTTTGAGGAATTGCAGAAGGTAGCATATAAAGAAGGGTTTAAACCAGGCCCTGCGGTGTTGGCCTATGATCCTGAGCCAGGCCCTGTTAAGTTTGCTGATGAAGATTATATTAAGAATGCTAATAAGGCAGCGGTCAGGCAGAAACAGCAGATGCTGCAGGTGGCAACAGTGCTGATTGGTGAGGAACTCAGGGACATGGACGCATTAAGAAGGGTGCAGGTCCTGGAGAAATTAGCATCAGTCCAGGATAAACTTACCAGGCTTGAATTTCATATTCACGGTATTATTGGCTCTGATTCAGTACCACCATCCCCAATTGTGATTGATTTAAGTGAGGGTAATGAGAGTAAAGCTTAATCCTTCGCAGAGAAAGCTTTTTCTGGCGGATAATAAGTATGTGGCCTGTGTTGCCGGATATGGTTCTGGAAAAACGTTCGTTCTCATTTTAAAGATGCTTTATGATTATTTTTCAAACCCAGGGGCGAATCTTTGTTATTTTGCTCCTGGATATCAGTTGTGCTTCGATATTGCATACCCCATGTTAGAGGAGTTTTTAACCAATACCAAGACACCATATCATAGTAATAAACAGGCAAGATATATCAGTGTACCTGGGTATGGTATTATTTATTTCAGGTCAGCTTTAAAGCCTGAAACTATGATTGGTTTTTCCATTCTTAGTGCCTATGGCGATGAAGTGGATCTTTTGCCGTATGAATTGGCTGAAAAGGTAATTGATAAGATGATGGCTAGGATGAGGCAACGCATAGAAGGTGCCAAGAACCAGTTATATCTTATTTCAACGCCAGAAGGCTATAAGTATATGTACCATAACTTTGAAAAAGAGCCTCTGGAAGATTCAACTCTTATTAGGATGTCCACTTATGATAATATTGCTAATTTACCGGATGATTTTATTCCAACTTTGATTAAAAAATACCCAAAGTCTCTTATAGATGCTTATCTGCTTGGGAAGTTTGTAAACATCAATAAACTGGGAGTGTGGGCAGAGTTTGATAGAGAAAAGAACAGGATGTCTGTTGATTCAATATCATCTGTAAATCCAATCCATGTTGGTATGGATTTCAATGTTGGGAAGGGGTGTGCTGTAATTTTCGATATAAGACAACCGTCATCAGATGCTGAAAAGGTAGCTGTCGCCATTGATGAAATAATCAATACCTTTGATACCAATGAAACTATATCCGTTATTAAAGAAAGATACCCTGGGAAATCAGTAATAGTGTATCCTGATGCCAGTGGGTCTGCAAGAAAGACTATAAATGCTTCTATATCGGATCTTTCTTTATTAAGGGATGCTGGTTTCACAGTAAGAGCAAATCGTGCTAACCCTTCTGTTAAGGACAGGGTTATTGCCACCAATACTATGTTTTGCAACGGTGAAGGGGAGCGGAGGCTTTTTGTTGATGTGGCCAGATGTCCTAATTTAACGGAGGCGCTTGAACAGCAAGTTTATGATGATAATGGTTTACCGTCTAAAGATGGTAAATATGATCATGTGACAGATGCTTTTTCATATCCGATAGCGTATTTATTTCCAGTTCATAAACTCCGTGCTGGTATTGCTAAAGTTCAAGGCACATAAAGCCATTGACAGAAGCTTTTTTGTATGTTATAATGTAGGTAAGATGAGGAAAGAAGATGCCAGTTAATTCTACACATAGACAATATGAAGCTTACAGGCACAAGTGGACTAGATGCCGTGACGTCATTGAGGGTGCTGATGCTGTAAAGGCAAAAGGTGAAGTTTATCTTCCATCTTTATCTGGCCAGAGTAGCGATGAGTATTCGGCTTATAAAAAACGTGCTACCTTTTATAATGCCTCATCACGAACTCTTGACGCCCTGGTGGGTGCTATTTTCCGCAAGTCTTATCAGTTTGTATATCCTGAGGTAGACAGAGACAAACATGTCACTGTCCAGAACAATTCTCTTACTGATTTTTCCAAATATACACTTAATGAGCTTCTCACTACTGGCAGGGTTGGTATTTTGGTAGATATGCCACCTTTAAATAATATCACCAATCGGTGCTATCTTGTTGTTTATAAGGCAGAGGATATCATCAATTGGAAAGTTGAATTGGTGGGAGATAAGTTAATGCTTACCATGGTGGTAATCAGGGAGGAATATACAGAAGAAATAGATGAATTTGAAGACCAGATAAAAGAACAATATAGAGTGCTTGTGCTCAGAGACGGTGTTTATGTCCAGGAAATATATCGGCTGGATTCAACGACAAAAGATTACACATTGGTGGAACAAATTGTACCTACCATGAGGGGATCCAGAATACATGAGATCCCATTTATCTTTTCTAATTGGCAAAAGGTAGGTGCAGAGGTTATAAAGCCACCACTTATTGATCTGGTGGATATAAACCTTTCTCATTACAATTCATCTGCGGATCTTGAGCATGGTAGGCATTTTACGGCACTTCCAACGGCATGGGTTGCTGGATTTCCGGCTGATATAACGCTTAAGATTGGCAGTTCTGTTGCTTGGATTTCAGAGGACCCTGGTGCAAAGGCGGGGTTTCTGGAGTTTACTGGTCAGGGCCTGAGTTCTCTTGAAAAGGCATTAGAGCAGAAAGAGTATCAGATGGCCATTATCGGCACACGGCTTCTGGATGTTCCAAAAAAGGGTGTTGAAGCGGCAGAGACTTACAAGGTGCGGAATATGGGTGAGCACAATGTGCTTTCGTCCATATCACTTACTTTATCTGACCTTTTTACACGGGTTTTTGAATTTGTGGCCATGTGGGAAGGCAAATCAGGCGATGTAGTTGTAAGTTTCAATACTGATTTTACTGCTGTTTCGATGACGCCAAATGAAGTAACTGCTCTGGTCAAAGCTTACCAGTCAGGTACTATTTCTTGGGAAACATTGTTCTATAACTTCCAGAAAGGTGAAATTATAGAAGATGGTATCACTGCTGAAGAGGAAAAGGCAAGAATAGAGGGTGACATGATTCTTATGGGAAGTCCACCGCCTGTTAATAATATACCATCAGAAGAGGAGTCGTCTGAGGGGGTACCGCTAAAAAATGAGTGAGAAGCTTGATTACGAAGGCTTTCTTTCTCCGATGAATAATGGAATCGTTTAACACCAGAATTCAGGATGCACTTATCAGGCATCAAACGGAGCTTGAGAGAGTGTCTGCATTGGGCACAAAACAGGTGTTAAAGCACCTACAGAATCTTAGGGACGAGTTAATTGCGTTTGTTGCTCAGACTAACCCTACTGGCGTTGCGTTTCCTGTAAATCAGAAGGTTGTAATTGAAAATTTGCTTACGCAGGCCAATAATCTGATTACGGATACTTATAACAAAATGGCATCGACTCATACCAGCTTAATGACTCAGTATGGACATGCTGAAGCTCAAATATTCCCTAAGATATACAACAGAGAGTTTGGTGCAGGTGTCATTCATCCGGTGCTTACTAAAGAGGCTATTGCGACGATTGTAAGTGAACAGGTGTTTGAAGGGCATACTACAAAAGAGTGGTGGGAAAAACAGTCTATTGACTACAAATACCGTTACAAGGCAGAAATGACAGAAGGCATTTTAGATGGTGAGTCGATAGACGAGTTGATCGAGCGTGTAAAGGACTCGTTGGTTATCCCGCAGAACCATGCGGAAGCGTTGTCAAGGACAGGTTTCCAGAACATCTTCCAGGATGTGCGGAGGCAGATTTATGAGGGCAATAGTGATGTGATTTCCCAGGTTATGTGGGTTGCCACACTGGATACTAGAACCACTTTTATTTGTGCTACGCTTGATAATCGTAGGTGGAGGTTAGAGGACAAAGAGCCTATTGGCCATGGTATGAAGTGGAGGGGTTGGCCGCCTATTCATTGGAATTGCAGGTCTACTACTGTTCCTATAACGGTTTCTTATGACGAATTAAATAAAAATTTAAAATTTAATAAGACTGTCAATAGGTTGAAACCAGGACAACGGGCATCTATAGATGGTGCGATTCCAGAAACAAAAAGTTATAATGATTGGTTAAAAGATCATGAAAAGAAAGGAAAACAAGGAAAAAAAGATGTAATAGAAATTTTAGGTGTTAAACGCTATGAGTTATGGAAAAAAGGGAAAATAACGAATGTGTCTCAACTTGTTGATCAAAAGGGAAATCCCCTTACATTAGATGAACTTTACAAAAAATATGGTAAACCCGGAGGGTAAAAATGCTTAAGTTACAGTACAAATCACAAAACGAAATTCCAGAAGATGTTAAGGACCTTTATGAAGAACGTAACGGAGCATGGCATTTAAAACTTAAAGACCCAGTTGTTCCTAAAGGAAAACTTGATGAATTTCGTGACAATAATATCAGGCTTATGAAAAAGCTTGAAGAGTTGGAGAAAAAGTTGTCGGGAGTTGATCTTGCAGAATATAAAGAACTCAAGGAAAAATTTCAGGCGATTGAGGAAGAGAAACTCCTTAGCGCAGGTAAGATAGATGAGCTTGTTCAGAAAAGGGCTATGAAAATCAAGCAGTCCTTTGAAGACAAGCTGAAAGAGCTTGAGAAAAAGGCGGAAGAGGCCAGCAAGGCTGCGGAGCTTTACAAAAACAAGCTTTCCACAACCCTGGTGGACGCAGAGGTTCAGAAGGCGGTGCTTTCTGTTGCCAAGCCCAGGGAGGGTGCAATTAATGATATTCTCCTTAGGGCAAAGCAGACTTGGCGTGTTACCGATGATGGGGAAGTAATGCCTTTTGACGAAAAAGGTGAAGTAATACAAACTGATGATGGTCCATTGACTTTTAAAGATTGGGCAGAGTCTCTTGTTGAACAGGCCCCATACCTTTTTGAAGGATCTTCTGGCGGGGGCTCTGGCGGGGGCTCTGGCGGGGGTTCTAATAGCATTGATAGAAATGGTAAGGCCTATATTTCTATTGATCAACTTCGTCAGACTGCTACTGAAAATGGTGGTTCAGCAGAACTTATTTCTAACCTTGTATCGGGTAAAATCGATATTGTGTAAAGTCTCAGGGAGGCTTGCTGTGTTCCGGAGGAATAAATTTTGATAATATAAAAGGAGATTTAAGATGGCAAATGATATACTTAAAATAATGCCAAAAATTCTTGCCACAGGGCTTGAAGTCCTAAGGTCCAGGGTTTTGATGACTCGTCTTGTTAATATAGATTATTCTACAGAGGCCAAGAAGAAAGGTCAGACTGTTGATGTTCCTATTAGTCAGGCCCGTACAGTTTCAGATGTAACTCCGGCCCCAACTCCTCCTGCTCCTGAGGATACTACCATTGAGTATGTACAGATTCCTTTGAACAATTGGAAAAAGGCTGATTTCGGTTTAACTGATGCTGATTTGCAAAAGATTGCAGCTAAGGAGTTTTTTATCCCAAAGCAGATGGAAGAAGCTTTTGAGGCGCTCGCTCGTGCTATCAATCAGTCTGTGTTCAATGAATACAAAGGCATATATGGATTCACCGGCACTCCCGGCACTACTCCTTTTGCCAGCGATGTCTCCGCCGCCACTTCTGCCAGGAAAGTTCTTAATCAGCAAAGAGCTTTCAAATATCCCAGGTTTGGTGTGCTTGACTGGGATGCTGAAGCCAACGCTCTTGCCCTGCCGCAGTTCTCTGATGCTGAGAAGGTCGGGTCCAATGATGTCAAAATCCAGGGTGAGATAGGTCGTAAATTTGGTATTGATTGGGTCGCAGATGATGATGTGCCCACCCACACCGCCGGCACTGCTTCTGGGTATCTTGTTAATCAGAGCGATCATGAAGTGGGCGATACTACAGTACAGATTGACACTGGGTCTGGAACTATTCTTGAGGGTGATATATTTACTGTAGCAGGTGATTCTCAGACATATGTTGTGAAGTCTTATGCTTCCAACATTATTACTTATACACCTGCTGCCAAGACTGCTTTTGCAAATAACGCAGCCCTCACTTTTAAAGATTCCCATGTGGTCAATATTGTTGCCCATCGTGACGCCTTTGCCCTTGCAATGAGACAGCCTGATGCAGGTCTCAAAGAAGTGTATAATGAGCAGAATGCCTTTACGATGGCTGATCCTGTGTCAGGACTGGTGTTCCGGCTGGAGCTTATTCGGCAGTACAAGCAGCTCATGTGGGAAGTTGATGCAATGTGGGGCACAAAACTCGTGGATGCCCGTCTTGCTGCCCGTATAGCGGGTTAGTCCTCCTTCTCTCCTATCCTCCTGGTCCTTGGTGGGGCGCATTATAGCAAGTGCGCCCTGCCTTTTTGTAATTTATGGGGTGTTTGATATGATGTATAAGAAAGAAACGGTAAAAGTTGTTCATGATTCAAAGGATGGGTTCATGGTCATCAACAAAGAAGACTTTGACCCCAAAGTACACAAGGTTTATAAAGAGAAGAAACGGAAAGAAGATAAGAAGGCTGAATAATGTCTCTCGTCACTTCTCCAGGAGCCTCTGATGCTGATTCTTATATATCGGTTGAAGAGGCTGATGATTTATTAAACAATCATTCATTGTCGGTAGATGATTGGCGATCTTTCGAATTGAGCAAGCAGGAAGCTTCTTTGAGATGGGCCACTAACATTCTTGACAATTATATTGAATGGAATGGGTCCCCAACAAATCCTACTATACAAGCTCTCCAGCACCCTCGAACAGGTTTGTTTGATAAAATGGGGAATGTTGTTCCTGATAATGAAATTCTTCCAGAGCTTAAAATAGCCACCGCTTTGTTAGCTGTTTATCTTTTGGAAAATAACCCTTTAAACAATTCTTCTATTTTTAAATCTGTTTCTCTTGGTGCGGGGTTATCTTTTAAGGTGTCTGACACTGATTCGGAATTTATTCCAGATTATATTATTAATTTTATTTCTTATTGGGGAACTCCCAGTAAGAACATAAAAAATTCGGAAGTGAGACTTTTTAGATGTTAAGACAACTCCAACAATTAGCAAAGAAATATTTCACAGCTCTCAAAAGAGAAGGGCTTGTGCAAAATGCTGATGTTGGAGTTTTGGAATTGTCGTATGACCCTTCTACCGGCGAGCATAACAATATTTTCACCCATTCCTCTTCCTACTTGTTATTGATTCAGACATTCACAGCTCAAGAGATAGATAAATATCACTTGTCTGATGATGTTTGTAAAGGAGTGTTTCTGGCTAATCCTCAATCTGATGACATACAAGTGCACAGAGTTGTTCGGACAGATAAAGAAGAGTATGAAATAACAAAGATTTTGTCGAATAATTCCGTCATTGTTGAAACAGCAATGCGTCCTGCAGGAGGACTGAAATGAGAGACCTTGCCAAATTTGAAGCCGACCTGAAAAAATTATCAGATACTCTCAATATCTCATTAGACAAAGTGTTGAGAAAGACTGCTATGGATGTTTTTAAGGGGGTGGTGATGCGTACTCCTGTTGATACAGGAGCGTTAAGAGCTTCATGGCAAGTAGGGCTTAATAAGGTTCCGGATGCGAGAGTAAATATTCATGGAGGCAGGTTGGCGTCTGCAGGAGCTTCTTTTGTTGCTTTTCACTCTGCAAATTCAACAATCAACAAAGCTCAATGTGGAGATATTGTTGTTATATCTAATCATATGGATTATGCAGAGACGGCTGAGTTTGGACTGTGGCATGGTCCAACTAAGAAAGTCACTGCTGCTGGCTTTTCCAGGCAAGCCCCTGCTGGCATGGTTCGTGTGACGCTCATTTCAGTTAGAAATGCTCTTGTGAGAATGTTAAAGGATATCAAACTATGAAGTTATCTTACTCTAAACGGAAGAGATTGCCCAAGTCTTCATTTGCAATTCCAGAGAAAAGGAAATATCCTATTTATGACAGGAGTCATGCTGCTAATGCCTTAGCAAGAGTATCACAGTTTGGGACTCCTTTTGAGATAAAGAAAGTGCGGCAAGCTGTTTGTAAGAGATATCCATCCTTCCCAAGTTGTAAGAGGCGCAAGAAGTGAGTCTTGATAAGATACGAAAGCTTGTTGAAGGGCGAATAAAGTCTGAATGGACGCAGACGCCTTTTGCGTTTGCTAATTTGCCTTATAACCCAGAAAGAGGAGTTTCTTATATTGAGGTTTTCGTTATCCCTGGGGAAGGGAGTCAGATATCTTTAGGAGATAATGCAGCGTTGAATAGGTGGTTCGGAATTATTGATATATCAGTGATGGTTCCTAAAAATACAGGAACACATAAGGCCTTCAGTTTAGCATCTGATTTAATTGATTTGTTTTATCATTTTGATCAGGAAGGTCTCGTGTGTTTGACTGGTAGTATGACACCTTTTACGCCTCCTGGAGATTGGGTTCAATATAAAGTGACAATCCCATTTTATTATGATGAGGTGAAATAACAATGAGTAGTGCAAACAGAACACAGATCAGGTATGGAGTTGAGAGCACTTGGGGAGAAATTCCTTCTATTGCTTTCACCAATTTTGGCGATACGAGCGATTCGCTGTCTTATAACATATCTACTATTCAGTCAGAAACAATTCGATCTGATCGCAAGATTGAAGATCTGATCCAGACAGGGGCTAATCCTGGAGGTACAATTAACTTTGAATTGAGGTATGGAGGGCCAGATGATTTCTTGGAATCTGCGCTGTATAACAGTTGGTCCAGTGATTTGAGCATCTCAGGGTCTGACATTTCTTTTGACGGAGTTGGTAATACAATTGACTCGACCTCTACTGATTTTTCTTCAGTTAAGGCAGGGCAGTGGATAAAAGTGTCCGGAAGTTCAAATAATGATGGGTTTTGGCATGTCAGCGCTGTTGCCCAACATCAATTGATTATTACGGACGGAACATTGACTACTGAGAGTTCTGGGTCGTCTATTTCTATCACGGGCTCAATACTAACTGATGGTACTACAGAGAAGTCTTTCACAATTGAAAGAGAGCATCAGGATAAAGGACAATTCTTCCATTGGACAGGGATGGTTGTTTCTCAGCTGGCAATGAAAGTGGCTGCGAATTCGGTTGTTACAGGAACATTGACTTTTATCGGGAAAACTGTGGGCAGGACTACTTCTACTGTGGGTACAGGAGCACCAAATCAAGGATCTACCGAAGATGTTATGAACGCTGTTGCCAATGTTGGAAACATAATGGAGGGAGGTTCTGTAATTTCTGACACATTCATACAGAGTGTCGATTTCAGTGTGAATAACAATGTTCGAGGGCTCTCTGCTATTGGTGTTCTTGGTAATGCGGATCTTGCAGAAGGTGACTGTGATGTGAAAGGGAATATGTCCATCTATTTTGCTGATGGCAGTATGTATGATAAATTTATCAACAATACTACATCAAGTTTCTCTTTCCGAGTTACAAAGAACAATAAGACTTATATATTTACGTTTCCAAGAATAAAATTCTCCTCTGATGACATTTCCGTTCCGGGGAAAAATCAGGATGTTATGGAGAACATGGGATTTCAGGCTATTGTTCATCCTACATATGGATGGACCATGCAAATAGATCGTTTTGGATCATAATAAGGAGAGTTTATGGACATAAAGAAAATATTCAAAACTGATCCAATAGCTGAGAAGGAAGGGGTGTGGGTGGACATTGATGACTCGTCTTCAATTCTGATTGCTAGAGTAGGCAATCCTCGATTCAAGTCAATGCTTGAGCGTTTGACCCTCCCTTACAAATCAGCTATCAGGAAAGGTACATTGAGTCAGGATGTTTTTGATAAAATTCTTGCTAAATGTACCGCAGAGACAATTGTTCTTGATTGGCGTGGATTTGAGGAGGATGGAAACTCCATTCCTTATTCTCCAGAGAAAGCATATGAATATTTGACAGAATATCCTGATTTCAGGGATTTTGTTGAGTCATGTTCGGAGAGTATGGAGCTTTTCCGTTGTAAGGAGGATGCTGAGACTGAAAAAAACTAAAAGAGTGCCTTGAATGGTGGTTCCATTATGGAGAGAAAGAAGAATGGCTCTATTCACTTGTTGAAGAGGGACATCACATTCCCGCTATTGAGAACAAGCCAGAGCTTTTTGCAGACCTTCAAGATGTTTGGAACACATTTGAGGCACTGAATTTTACAAGGAATGTAGGGTTTGTGATTGAGGCAATTAAAATGAGAGAGATTCTCAGCTATCTAACCTTATTTGACATTCCTCAAGACAAGTGGTCTTATATTACAAAATGGGTAACTGTTCTTGACATATATTATTTGAAAATGGCCAAAGAGGATTGATAAAATGCCAGGCATTGATATATTTATAGATTCGAGCGGAGCACGAGCAGGAGCAAGAGAAGTAAATGAAGCATTGAATTCTATTATTCCGAGAGCTCGTCGTGTCAAGGGAGCCTTTGGTAAATTGAGATCCACAATTAGTCGTGTTAAGGACTCATTATTCTCTCTCAGAACTGCTTTGATGGGGTTTGGAGCAGGGATTGTAATTAGAGACGTCATTTCCACATCAAATGCCTTTGAACAGTATAGAAAGACTCTCTCAACATTAGAAGGTACGCAGACTGCTGCGGCAAAGAAATGGAAAGAACTTCTTGATTTTGCACAAGACACACCGTTTCGAATTGGCGAAGTGATGAAGTCTTATATGACTATGAAGGCCTATGGGCTTGACCCTACAATTGAGGCGATGAGAGCATTAGGGGACACTGCCGCTGCTTTTGGAGATAAGCAAGTTTTCGGCAGGATTGCCTTTGCCCTTGGACAGATCAATTCAGCAGGGAAGCTCATGGCTCAGGACCTCAACCAGCTTATCCAGGCCGGGATTAATGTCAATGAGGTTCTAAGCGGTGCATTTAATGTTACCAAGAAGGATATAGACAAATTGAATGATGCTATCGCCTCAGGAGCTGTGTCTATGAAGGATGTTTATGAGGCGTTTATCCATTATATGGAGAGTCGTTTTGGCGGACAGATGTCTCGGCTTATGGACACTCTCAAAGGGCAATGGGAAGTTTTCATTTCTTATGTTGAGCAGGTTGAAGATAAATTAATGTCTTCAGGCCTTGGGAAATATCTTGCTGCTTCTCTAAGGGTTGTTAATGACCAAATTGAGCGTTTGAAAAAGGAGGGGAAACTGGATGAGTGGGCCAAGAGTGTTTCTGATGCTGTTGTTCGTGTTTTTGAGAGAACTGCTTTAGGAATTGCATCAATATATGACACTCTTCATCCTATTCTCTCTGATATGGGAGACACTGTAAAGGCTGTTTGGAAAGAGTTCAAACAACTTCCTACTTGGGCTCAAGAAGTAGGTGTTATCGGAGCTTTTGTGCTCGGCAAGAAAGGAACTGCTACCTTATTGGGCGCATTGACTATCTTGCGAAAACTGAGACAATGGCAGGATGAACAAACCAAAACCCATCCATTGATTGCTTCTCAATTACTGGCTAAGGCTATGAAGCCAGGTTCTGGAAAGACTTATCTTAAGTCAACTCCTTTGTACGAAGAAGGGCCTAGTCCTCGTCCTTCTTCGCAGCCTGAAGAAGCTCCTGGGGCGATGGAACAGAGAGTTCAGTCTGCGATTGATAAAATAAAGCAATACACATCTGTTGTTAATTCAGCTTTTGAGTCTGTTTCTAAGGCGAAATCTAAATTAGTTCTGGATGTGTCTGATTTTAGTTCCAAAAAAGGAGGGAAGAATAAGCTCGAAGAATACAAGAAGCTTATAGATGATTTGACTCTTAAAGCTCTTCCTGAATATGAAAGAAGAATTGAGTCTATCAGGGTAAAATATAACCTTTTGAACGAAGAACTTCAAAAATTGTACGATTCCGGAGCTATTTCGTACTCAAAGTATGCAAAACTTTCCATCGGGCTGTACACCAGACAACAAGAGGAGTTGAAGAAAGTCAAGCAAGTTGCTAAGGACACATCTGATTCCATGTCGCAGTTTTGGATTGGCGCTATGCGATCAATGCAATCAGCCTCCAGTGATTTCTTTATGAATATCATGGAAGGGAATTTCAAAAACTTACTCAGAAGTTTTCAGATGATGTTAAATCGGATGCTGGCTGATTGGATGGCCGCACAGTTACAGATGGCCTTATGGGGCCAAGGCGGAAAGGGTGGGCTTATTCAGAAAGCTGTAGGATGGGCTGTTGGTTTAGCAGGCAGTTTCTTCGGAGCAGGTGGAGCCGGGAATATGGCTTCTACCAGTGCTGGAGCGGTTAATATGAGTACAGGAGCAGGATGGGCTGCTAATGCAGACATAGTGTCAGCTACAGAAGGTGCTTCATTTGATATCCCTTGGTACGCACAACATACAGGGTATGTCGGAATTAATAGAGGTCCTGCTCGGTATTTCCCAAAGAGTTGGATATCTTCTGTTCCTCGACTTCATGATGGCTTGAAACCTGGCGAGTTTCCTGCTATCTTACGATATGATGAAGAGGTTCGCACACCGGAACAGATCCGCAGAGAGAAGGAGAAGGAGAAGGAAGGCACCAAGGAAGTTTCTCAGACTGTTATAAATGTGTATGCTCTTGATTCTAAAGGTGTCCAAGATGTCCTTTATCGATATGCTCAACAAATGACAAGTTCTGGGACTGTATCAGGATTTAGGAGATTTTAGATGGCTACTTACCCGCAAGATCCTGTCCCTTCTTATCGAACCACGCTCGGATATGATGATTCTAATGTCAAGGATTTTAGAGCAGGGGATGGAGAGCCTATAAAAGTTGTTCATGGTGTGTTGAGAAAGATATATGGGCTTGTTTACAAAGCCATATATATTGATGACAAGAACACACTTATTAATTTTTATGAACAAAACCGAACCTCTTCATTTGATTGGCATGACATAGAGACAGGAGGAGTGAAAACAGCTTGGTTTAATGACACACCTCCTAATGTTACTTTTGTAGGCCCTAACCGTTATGATATGATTGTTCAGATTGTTGTAGAGAGCACATGAGTCTGAAATATATCAATATATATTACAAACTGGTAGATGTTTCTACTGGAGAGATCTGGACGTCAACCGGAGTGGAAGGGGGCAAATTTCAAGCCATCGACCTGAATGTCAAGATGGATGCCATGGCGGGTCCTGCCGGAATAACGATCCAAGTTCCTACTCAATTTTTTGAAAAGGGACAGAGACTCCGGGCTTACGAGGTGATAAATGGTCAGGAGGTCTTATTGGTCAGCGGGATTGTTGTTACAGAGAGTTGGGATGGTGATTTGTATTCATACGCTATAGTTGATGACAATAATTTCAATCTCTTGGTTCCGGGACGGATATATGGAAGGGCTTGCTCCTTCTCTTTCGGAAAAGGGGCTTGCCTTTACAATATAGATGCTAATAAAATTAGCGTCAATATCACGGACGTGGGGCAAAATTACGTTAAAGTTGATGCGGATTTATCATCGAATTACCGTGAACTCGTTCAATCAGGAATCAGCGAGGTAGCCTATCAAGTTTCCGGTCAATATCTGTATATGGCCGATCCTGATGAATTCGAGGTGGGGGCTGCGGATGTTAGACCTGTATGCGAGAAGACTTTTTCTGATTGCGTAAAATATGGACAGGTAGAGAATTTTGGGGGATTTCTATATATCCCCAAAGCAGGAGATATTGTGTTCTGATGTTGTCTATACGCCGGACAGAGCCAGCTTGTTTCAAGTATGTGATTGATTATTGTCAAGACAACTTTGGAATCTCTCTTCCCAAAGGAGATGCGAAGAACATAAGCGATGTCCGGAGACAAGCATTAAGGGCAGGGTTTTTTGAAACGGATGAGCCGCAGGCTGGAGATATCCTTGTGATCCAAAGATATGTAGAGATACATTTCGGAGTATTTTTAGACCAGGAACGATTCACCCATTCATCCTACGGAAAGGTAAAAGTGTCTCAATTGGAAGCAATTAAAAGGACAACGGCGGAATGGACCATATTCGCCCATCCGTTATTGAGGAGAGAGGCCTGTGTCTAAGTTTGTAGGGATAATATTTTCTGTTGTAGGGATGGCCATTGGAGGATACTTCTTTGGTCCGGCGGGAGCTGCGATAGGCGGTGGAATTGGCGGAATGATAGGCGGGGTTCTTCAAGCAACGGTATTTGCCCCTTCCCCACCTCATATGCCTTCTATGGAACCGGGGCAGTTAGAAACGCCCAAGCCCAACGACCTCCAAATGATGAGCTATGCGGAGAATGCTCCTATTCCGTACCTTTGCGGAACGAAACTGATGGCTCCTCAAATTATTCAGGTTTTCGACAAATGGACTGTCCCGGTTAAACAATATCAGACTTATACGGTTCAGGAGCTTGACGCTGATGGAAAGGATGCGGACGTAGAAACGCACACAAGAACCCAAGAAGTAATAGTTGCCTATGATTATTTTGTTAGGGCGTTACTAGGGCTGGTTCAAGGGCTTAATGGAAATTGCCGTATAGGTGAAATATATGTTAATGGGAAACTCAACACCGCTCTTCAGTTGACTTTGAAGAATGGCGATGAAGACGATGTGTCTTGGTTGTGGA
>JALVAL010000630.1 GCA_027011205.1 Gammaproteobacteria bacterium | reverse complement strand
CTGTATTTCTTTCTGAATCCACATAAACTGCCTCAAATTTTAAAAGTATTTCATCTAAAACGTTTTTTTATACTATTTTGCATTTTTTAGACAAAAAAAACTATACATATCTTATAACTGCTATTATCCTTACAACATAGACTGATATGACATCCAGTCTATTTGAGCCTATAAATACAGGCATAAAACCAACAAATACTGATCCGGAGTTTATTATGGCCGTTAAAAAGAAAAGTGTAAAAAAAACTGCTGCCAGGAAAAAGGCAGCCAATAACAAAGTTGCGGTTAAAAAAAAGGTGGTAAAAAAGAAAGTTGCGAGCAAGAAAAAAGTCGTCACCAGAAAAAAAAGTGCTATGAAAAAATCCGCAACATTAAAGTCAAAAGCAAAAACTACTGCAGTGCAAAACAGAATGACCAAATCTCAAATTTTAACTGAGATTGCCGATAACACCCAGATCAGTAAGAAAGATGTAGCCACAGTAATGGATGAACTGGATCTATTAATTGAACGCCACATTAAAAAGCGCGCCTGTGGAGAGTTTATACTGCCCGGCCTGCTGAAAATTGCCACCGTCAAAAAACCCGCCGTTAAAGCAAGAAAGGGAACCAACCCGTTTACCGGTGAAGAAATGACATTTAAAGCAAAAAAAGCAACGACTGTTGTTAAAGTCAGACCATTGAAAAAACTTAAGGAGATGGCTTTATAAATATTTTATCTCTCCCCTTCAGTAAATGAAGGCGAGGGATGCCCTCATTTTAATTTTAACAGGGGGCTTTTGAGCTTTCAGATGTTAAGCTGATTATAAGATTGTTTTGCCCTGACCAGGTAATAGATGAAAGGTCAGTAGCCCCTAACACTAATAATCCCATTTTAGACTAAGAATGTATTATTACCCCTGAGTCGGGTTTGGGAGCAAAATGGAGATGTATTATGCCCTGTAATTATCAAGAACTAGAAATAAAGCCTATGCAGACTGACTGTGTACTTTGTGAACCCAGCTTTTTACCCCGGGGAGAAGTATCACTTGAAGACCCGGCCGTCCGGGTAATGACAGATTTGAAAACAGTGGCCGCAATTACCATATCACCTTCCAGCAATCTGGATGATGCCGCTGACAGAATGTTAAAAATGAAAGTAAAATTGCTCTTTGTTACTGATTCCAGTGAACGTATAACCGGTTTGATCACTTATAGTGATTTGCAGGGTGAACGTCCCATTCTGTTGCAACAGCAAAATGGCATACTTCGTTCTGAAATAACAGTAAATGATATTATGACACGGACGGAAAGTCTGGATGCAATAGAATGGTCAGTTACAGAAAAAGCCAAAGTCGGCGATATAGCCATGACCTTAAAAAAGCTTAATCGACAACATGCGCTGGTGGTAGACAAGGGTGCTGAGAACACGCCTTATGTACGAGGTATCTTTTCCACGACGCAATTAAGTAAAATGCTGGGTGTCTATATTGAAACCACAGAAGTAGCACATACCTTTGCAGAACTTGAACGAGTACTGGGCTGCCAGTAACTGCAGCACTAATAATTATTTATTGATGCACACTAGCGGCATAAGGATGTGCCGCTCATTTTTGACGACCATAAGTCGTTGAAAATGGAGGAAAAGAAAAATCACACTTTTTCTTTTCCGTTCCGGACAATTGCCTTCCTGGCAATTGTCCGGATGGACACTAATTAGTCTTCCGATTTTTGCAGGGTAGAAATAATATCAAGATACTGCTGTTCCTTTTTATTCCAGGAACGCATCGCAAAGGCAAATAGTATCATCATCAAAAAAAATGCCGATACTGCTGTTGCTCCGGTAACGGCCAGTACGGCTACATCTGTTATCTGTGTTAAATCAATACCGCCGGCTGTTTTTTTCTTTAATAATGCCAGCACTGCCTGCGGGCTGACCATCTCAGGTTTTAACCAGAAAATCAATCCCCATGCCAGGGTACTGGTCAAAGCAATACTCCAGACAATATAAGCAGATATTTTCTGAAACAGGGTTCGTTTAAAGACAAATTGTTGTTGCGTTTGTGAAAGCATATATTTTTCCAGAGAGACTTCTTTTTTGAGTAAATGCCCCCATATTATAGCGCAAAGACTTTCAAGTTCACAAAATTAACTTAATCACTCTGGACTTAACGTCTCTAAACTTAAAGTACTCTGGGAACAATTTAAACCCTGAGCGAACAGAAACTGGACACAGGCTATATCTGTTTCTTGTACAGAATTAATTTACTGAATGGATATTTTACCTTTTATATAAACCCGTTATGGCACAAAAAGACTATTATAAAATTCTCGGTGTAAACCGTAGCAGCTCCAATGCTGAAATAAAAAAACAATATCGCAGGTTAGCCAGAAAATACCATCCTGATGTCAGTAAAGAAGCCAATGCAGAGGCACGATTTAAGGAAATTAATGAAGCCTATGATATTTTAAAAGATAAGGAAAAACGCTCTAATTATGACCGTTTTGGCTCCGCTGACAGCAATCCTTTTGGCGGTGGTGGTTTTACCCCGCCACCAGGAGCGGGAGGCTGGAATAAAGGCAATTTTGGCGGTTTTAATCAGGGCAGCTTCAGCGATATATTTGATAATATGTTCAATGGTGCTCGTAGTGGTCGTTTTAATGACAATCATTCTTCTCAACAGAAACCTCAGGGACAAAACCGGGGTCAGGATAATAATGTCGTTATTCATGTTGATCTGGAAGATGCTTTTCATGGGGCAAACAGAACGATTAAGCTGCATATCCCTGGCGAAACCGGTGCCAGAAAGCTGAAAATAAAAATTCCCAAAGGCATTAAGCAAGGACAGAAAATCCGTCTGGGAGGACAGGGTGGAAAAGGTCATCACCGAAATGGTGACCTGCTGCTTGAAGTTAAATTTAACAAACACAGGTATTTTACTGTAAACGGTAAAGATATTAGCCTGACATTACCCATAACCCCCTGGGAAGCCGCTTTAGGAACAAAAGTTTCCATCCCTACTCTGGGTGGCACTGTTGATATTAAATTACCCCCAAATACTCAAAGTGGTAAAAAATTACGTTTAAAAGGACGAGGACTGCCTGGTAAAGAATCCGGCAATCAATATGTCCTATTACAGATCATGACACCCGAAGCCAATACCGATCAACTCAGAAAACTGTATCAGGAAATGGCTGAACTCAGTGCATTTAATCCACGTAAGGATTTTACTTAATAACTATCTGGTTCCGACATCTGCTTCCGACATTAGCAGTGCTTTTTTATGGAACTAAAACACAATAAATCTGTCAGACACTTTAAATAAATAAAGTGTTACTATTAAGAGACATGACAGCATTATGAGAATAAAACATTTTTTCCCTTTGGCGCTGATTATAGCCGCATCCGTATTATCCTTTAGCACATCTCAGGCATTGCCCACTTATGACAGCCAGGGTAAAGAACTCCCAAGCTTGGCCCCTATGCTGGAAAAAATTACTCCGGCAGTCGTCAATGTATCAACTCAGGGCCAATACCAGGGTAGCAGCCAGTTACCGGAGTTTCTTAATGACCCGTTCCTGCGACGTTTTTTTAAATTTGATGTACCTGAACATCGTCAGCTTCCCCAGGTTCATGCATTGGGTTCTGGTGTCATTGTTGATGCCCAGAAAGGTTATGTACTGACCAATAATCATGTTATTGATAATGCTGACAAAATTATTGTTACCCTTAAAGACGGTCGTAAGAAAGTGGCTGAATTAATCGGCACCGACCCTCAGACTGACATTGCCCTGTTAAAAATAACAGCAGATAATTTAACCGCCATTCGTCTGTCCGATTCAGATACACTTCGCGTCGGTGATTTTGCAATCGCTATTGGTCATCCTTTCGGGCTGGATCAAACCGTTACATCCGGTATTATCAGTGGTCTGGGTCGTAGTGGTCTGGGCATTGAAGGTTATGAAGATTTTATCCAGACAGATGCCTCCATCAACCCGGGCAACTCGGGTGGGGCATTAGTTAATCTGCATGGTGAGCTGATGGGGATTAATACCGCTATATTTTCCAAAAACGGTGGCAATATCGGTATTGGCTTTGCTATCCCGGTTAATATGGCCCGTTCTATAATGGAACAGCTTATCCAGCATGGCAGTATTCAACGCGGTGTACTGGGCGTGCAAATACAGGACTTAACCCCGGAACTGGCCTCTGCCTTCGGTGTTAAGGAAACGCATGGCGCTATTGTTGCTCAGGTTATCCCTGACTCAGCCGCCAGTAAAGCAGGGGTTAAATCAGGTGACATTATTGTTGCTGTTAATAATCATCCGGTGAATAATTCTACCAGACTGCGCAATTATATTGGTCTGAAACGCCCGGGTGACAAGGCAAATCTGAAAGTTCTGCGCGGCAACAAAACCCTGGAAATAAAAACCATTATTGGCGGTAATAATGAAGCTTCCAGCATCACCAAAAAGCTGGAGAACTCATGGGGTTTTAATGGTAATAAACTCCACCCGTCTTTATCCGGTGCTATGTTTGGCAATACTCCCACCGGTCATGGTGTTGAAGTATTAACAATTAAACCTCAATCTCCCGCCTGGCAGTCCGGATTGCGTAAAAATGATCGTATTATTGCCATCAACCGCTATCGTATTGACAATATTAATGACTTAAAAGAACTCAGCCGGCAAAAAAGCAATCAGACCATTGCTCTGAATATTTATCGCGGTAATTCTGCCTTATTTCTGGTATTGCAGTAATCTTTGTTAACCCCCTCAGCTAATCGAAAATCTATATCCGATTTTATCTGAGTTATTATTTTTTTTTAACTTGCTGGATTGCGTATTGCCTTAGAGCCGGGCTGATGTCTCTGGCCAGGGCTGCCTTTTTAAAGGCATTCTGTTCGTCCGCATATTCTCCATTGCTTCGATAAGCCAGAGCAATACCAACCCATAAATTACCTTTCTGGGGCGCCTTTTTAAGGGCTTTCTGATAAAACACAATGGCATCATCATAGCGCTGTTGTCGCTGATATAAATTAGCCAGTAATGAATAATAATCAACATTCGGCGGTATAGTCTGCAGCTCTTTTTCCAACAGCAAAATTGCCGCCCCCAGATCTGTTATCATTAAATTGCGAGCCTGCAGCATTATACCTTCCGACTTGTTTTGTAATTGTTTGTCTTTAACCGGCTCAATTTTATACTTAACAGGCACTTTTTCCAGTGCCTGTTTTACTTCTGGTTTTAACGCAGTCACTGGTTTTACACTAGCCAGAGATTTTTGAATCCCTGGCTGACTAATTTTAGACCTGGAAACAGCTTTATCTGTGCTGATTTTTTTATTAGATAACAGTACCCCTGCAGAGTTCCTGATAGTATTTTTTTCAGGTCGAGAGATGTTTTTATGAACTGGTTCAGATTTATATCCAGGTGTTTTATCTTGCTGGCTTTTTTTTATCTCAGTTAATATCGCGGGTTTATCAGTCTGCACCCTGTCAGGTGCTTTTATTACTGATTTTTCTATAATTTTAGATTCACCGGAGTATGACTCAATAGCTGCCAGTTCTACCGGTAAATCAATAATTTTCTCAAGCTTCGTATTTTTCTGACTATGATTGGGCATCTGAAAAAAATAAAGCAGAACGGCTGCCAGCAACAGACCAAATCCAGCAATAAACCACAGATATAAATATTTACTGTTCCTTTTATCTGCAATTATATTTATTTCATCAATATAATGAGTTTGAACGCTCTCTTTTTCCTTACGTGCTTCAAGATCACGCAGCATCTGGTTAATAACGCTCATTGAACCATCCAGAAGACAGCGATTACAACGCTGATAATAAGCACAGCAGCTGATAAAACTTTAGCCCTTAAACCATTGGCTCCTTGTTCTTGATAGGCATCCTCGGTATCTTTAATGGCCTGTTTCATAATGGCTGTGGTGATCTGTTTCTCACCTTTGCCATAACACAGCAACATGGCTTTATGAACAATTAGATTAATCAGCCGGGGAATACCCCGGCTGTATCGATGCAGTAATTCAAGTGATTTAAGCGGAAATAATTCACCGCCTTTGTATCCGGCAATAAGCAAACGACAACTCAGATAATCAATCATAACGTCCATATTAAGACGCTTTAATGAAATAGAAAAGCTGACTCGCTGTCTGAATTGTCGGAGATGTCTGGATTTTAACTTTTCATCCAGCTCCGGTTGACCAAATAGAATGACCTGTAATAACTTACTCTGCTCTGTTTCCAGGTTAGTTAATAATCTTAAGGCTTCCAGTGTCCTGTCAGGCATAGCCTGAGCTTCATCAATACACAAAATGACTTTCTGATTGTTCTGATAGTACTGCATCAGTTTTGCAGTAATCAGCTGTTGTAAGGTATATTCATTGGTTGATGCAGGGTATTTTATGCCCAGTTCTCTGGCAATGGAAACCGTCAGTGTTTTAGAAGAAATATTGGGATTGGGAATATAACTGGTAACAATATTTTCTGCTACCGTATTAAGCAGCTTTCGACACAACAGGGTTTTTCCAGTACCGACTTCTCCGGTTACCTTAATAAAGCCTTCACCATTTTCTATGGCTATAATTAAAGTCTCCAGGGCATCCTTAAAGGGGCCTGAATCCAGGAAAAAACGTGTATCGGGCGTAAGGGTAAACGGCTCCTTATTCAGATTGAAAAATTCAAGGTACATTATTAACAGACAGTCTGCACAAATTAGTCATTGTAATCTAGATACTCTTATAGTTTTAATTATTGTTTTCAGGGCAAGCAGAAATTTTAATCTTATGGGCTGGTTTTAGCAGTACTGCTTTTATCTCCGAATTTAAACCAGGTTGATGGCTCTTTTGTTGAAGGTCTGCCACTGACATCATAGGCTCCCAGTTTCTGAAAACGTTCCTGAGTTTCTGCCAGAGAACGATTGATCGCCGTATCATCTTCCAGATAAGTGGCTTTTAACATAATAACCAGTTCAGATTTAACCGCTAATTCCCGCTGGTGCTTAAAGGCATTTCCTACCAGAGGCAGGTCGCCAAAAAAGGGCACACTGGAATTATCATCGGTTGCCTTGGTACTCATTAAGCCACCAATAATAACCATTTGGCCATTTTTAGCACGAATAATACTGTCTGACTCACGAATCGTACTTTTCGCCATAGGCAGGGAAATCGCCAGACTGTCGGAAAAACTAATAGTGCGATTATCTTCTGTAACATTACTGATTGACGGATGTACATGCAGAATAATTTCACCACTGGCATCAATCTGAGGGGTTACATCCAGAGCCACCCCGGAAAAGAAGGGGGTTAATTCCACATCGGGAATTTCACTGGCGCTGCCATCGGTACCAGAAGTATTACTGGAGTTCAGATCCGTCACATAAAAACGGTCAGTGCCTACTTTTATAACCGCTTTCTGATTGTTCATAGTGGCAATTCTTGGGCTGGAAAGCACCTGAACATTACCCTGTGTACCCAGTAATTCAATCATTGCCTTAAAGTCATTCAGATCCAGAGCCAATGCAAATACACCACCAAAGGGTCCGGCTAATTCACTGCCAAGGGGTTTAAAACCACTGCCAGTATCTACCGCACGTGGTGCGGTGGCAGGTAAAACCACATTGGTGACCAGTGAGTTAATACCCACCTGCCCCCCGGTAATGGTTTTTCCAGATCCAGGTTTGCCAATGGCAGCCCAGCTGATACCCGCCTGAAAACCGTCAGACAGTTCGACTTCAACAATTTTTGCTTCCAGCAGCACCTGACGGCCCACAATCATCTGAGTGGCCTCCAGAAATTCTTCTACTCTTAATAGTTCGTCTGGCATGGCCTTTACCAGAATCACTCCAGTCTGAGGATTAACAACAATCTTCCGGCCATTTTCACTACCTATAATTGTATGCAGGGATTCAGCCAGTTCTTTCCATAAATCAACTTTAAATTCAGTTTTAAGCTGGGTGCCAAATTTAGTATTGGCAGTGGAATTTCCTGAAGAATTAGAACCTCTTGAACGACTCCCGCTGTTTGCAGAAGATGAATTACCTGAGCCGTTATTACTAATGGATTTGGTGATCTGACCGGAACTGACATCGATAGATGACGAACCTTGTCTTGAGAGATTAAGATAGTTTATTCTGAACAGTTTTGTCTGCAGAGAATTTGGATACACAAAATAATTTTTACCTTTTTTCTTATAAGCAAAACCATAAACTTCACGAACAATCATCATCACATCGTCAATAGTTACATCCTTTAAGTTAAGGGAAATATTACCCTTAACAGCAGGATTAACAATAATATTATACTGACTGTCTTCCACCAGTCCCATGTAAAACTCATTGGCGGGTAATTCATTGACGACTACATTAAAATGTCTTTCTCTGGATTTTTTGGGCGCAAATACCGGTGGCAACAAGGCATTAAGAACGGTTTCATTTTCTTTTTTCAGTGCAGCCTTTGATAATGAAGAAGTATTAGCGGAATTTTCAGCCTCATCAGCAATACGGTTATTTTCTTTCAGTGCCGAGTCAAAAGTCTCATTAACTTCAGATAAATCTCTGGCCGGCGGCAGTTCTTTTTCCAGAGAACATCCTGACATCAGCAGCAACAGACTGAATGGAACAGCCCACAAACAATCAATTGTTTTAAATTCTTTTAACATATAACTACTTCTTATAATTTTTTATAGACGGCACAATAGTAATTCGATGCACATCACCATTAATAAGCAATCTAACACTGGTTGATTGAATAGCAAGCACCTCTGCATCCCCTATCCAGTCACCTGTGGTGACATGCTGATCATTAATAGTGGCAAAGCTTTTCCCTGAACCGGTATAAATCTGCGATACCTTATAGTTAATTTTTTTATATCCAGTACTTTTATTATAGACCGGAGCACCCAAAGATAGAGGGCGAGTTGGATCGCTTAATGATTTTTCTGCACCGGCATTAATAACCATAAACAGGCTCAGCATTAAAATAAGCAAATACTGTCTCATACTCTTAACCACCCGTCTTTCAGGCTGAAGGTATGTACTTTAATAGTTACCTTGATCCTAGGATGTTCCAGGACTTCCATGCGAACCTGATCCCAGAAAATTTTCCATTGCATAGTTTCCAGTGACTGCAAATAAGCTAATATATCCAGATAATTACCTTCCAGTTCCATTTCCAGAGAATGTTTATAGACACCTGCCATACCCGGATCCATTTTATTTAAGCTGTCTGTCTCTGGTGGTACCGGCTGCTGGCTGGTATCTTTATCCTTTAAAAAAGGTTCTGCGGGAAGATTATTAATACGTATTAATTCCAGACGGGTATTATTTTGTAGCACATCATTTAACATCTCAGACATGTTTTCAGGGGCGACTCTGCCCTGCAGACGTTCACTGATACGCTGGTTAAAATTTTTGATTTCATTTTGTAACTGACTTATTTCAGCTAACAGCCGTTTTCTTTTTGATTTTTTTAACAGACCATCGGCCAGAAGACGTCGTTTATTAAGATCAGACAACTGATTTTGTGTGGTTTGGTATTGCATAAGCAAGGCTTTGTTCTGCTGCTGTACTGGCCCAATCAGAAAAGTATCCCAGATAATAAAAATAATAGACAGCACACCCGCCAGAACCAGAACCCTCTCCCTGGTGGATAGTTTATCAATCAGTTTCTGCAGCAGATTAAGTTTATTTTTCATAATAATCGACGCTATTGCGGCTGTTCTATCACTGGCGTTTTAGTCTGAGTCTGCAGCATAAATTCCAATACTGCTTTTTTGTCATCCCTGTGCACTTTAAAAAGTCGAAAATCAAGTCCTTTAAAGATGGCTTCATCTTTGAGCAGATTAACCAGCACAGGAAGACTTTTTGCATCTGTGGTCTGACCCTGCAAAAGCAATTGCTCACCTCCTGAATATACATCTATAGTATTAAACCAGACGTCATTGAGATTATTTCTGGCCAGTGCTGAAAAAAATCCGGAAACGCCATTACTATTGCCGCTGACCCTATTGGAAAGCTCCTCAAGTGCCGTTTGCTTGCTGGCATAGACCCGTTTAAAATAGCTTAGCTGCTGTTGTTCTTTTTTTGAATCCGTTAATTTTTTTACTGTTTTTTCCAGCTTTTCAAGCACTTGCTGAACCTGCTCACTCTGGTTTTTTAAACGCACAATTTCAGCTTCCAGATCGTTTTTTTTCCACTGTAGTAAGGCGTAAAAAGACATCATTAAAAGCAGAGTAATAACAACAACCGTCAACATCGCAGTAGCTGAAAAAGACTCATTTGCTAAAGCATCATCCGGTTGATATAAATTAATTTGCTGCTGCATGGTTGTGTTCAGTTCCTAGTCTGCTTCCTGACGTAAAGCCAGACCAACTGCATTAAAACAATGTGACTGAGTAGTATTATCCAGTGGCTTCTTAAGGTTCAGATAATCGTTAAAGTCCAGCACTGCTGCTTTAACACCCAACATATCATTGATATAGGCTATGAGTTCTGTGACGTCCAGATCCATTGGTGCAAAAACAATTTTACTCACTGCTCTCTGATTGAAATGACTGATGTAATAATCCAGTGAACGCTGAATTTCCAGAACCAGTTCATCAACAATCAGTTTGCTTTGAGCAGAGAGGCCTGTCTCTTCTTCATCCAGACTATCACCCGTATTTTCCTCTGTGCTTGCTCCTGAAGCATTCCCTACGCCATCACCGGCACTAACACCTGCACTATCCCTTTGCTCCTCTGTTTCATCAATATCCAGCTCAATATCATCTGCACTAATAGATGCCTGATCATTTAATTGCACTTCGGACTGCTCCAGGGCAAGTCTGAGTCGATGAATGTTAAAATCAATTTTACGGGTTAAATACAGGCTGCCATTGCGGGTAATAGTGAGTAAACCGCCCGTTCTATTTATGCGTAACATCACAATACCTTCCTTATCTTCAGGAAGGATGGTGGCAATATTTCGTTGTGCCAGTTCAAAAATATCAATTGAGTGGAGATTCAGACCTGCCTGTTTTACAAGCAGGACTCGCGAATCAATATCCAGCTGCTGTGATGAAACCACATACATTAACTGCTGACGATTACTTGGCTGACCGGGAATTTCAAACACATCAATAACCGCATCATCAATATGATAAGGAAGCTGCTCTTTAATGCGCCAGCGTACCGCCTGTTTCAACTCACTGGATTCCACTTTAGGTGCATCTATCAGCAATAATTCATAGGCAGTTTCAGAAATAGAGGCATTACAGGCAAATTGCTTAACGGGAAAGCTACTTAAAAGCTGCTTGAAAGTACGCAGAATATCTTCGGGATCATCCGGATCAAATGTCTGAAAGGCGCATTGTTTTAAAACCGCTTTTCTACTGTCCTGCTCCGCAGGCAGAATATGTGCGACAGCTATCCCATGAAGTTGAATATCAACACCAATAAATCCTTTTTTATTTTTTCTTTTGAAAATAAAAGGCAGTTGCATTAGCAGTTTGTCAGCATTCTGGCAAGGTCTCTTTTTACTTTAAAAATCCACGTTAAGATCTTCAAAGATGGGAAATTATTATATTTTTATACTCTTTTAACTATGGCAAAGAATCCAGAAAAATGCCAATAAAAATACTCATTCCAAGCCAGTTATTATTTAAAAAAGCCTGAAAACAGGCATTTTTTTCGCGTTCACGCAAAAGATACTGCTGATACAGACTAAAAAAAGCAGCCAGCATGATGCCAAGATAGAAATAAATGCCGCCTTTTACCAGCCAGGCCACCAGTATCATCCCACATAAAAAAGCCATTTGGATCAACGCTATTATAAGACGATCTTTATCCGCAAAAATAATAGCGGTCGATTTGACCCCGATTTTAAGATCATCCTCTCGATCCGCCATGGCATACATGGTGTCATAAGCAACAATCCACAGAATAGTAACCAAATACAGAATCCAGGCCACAACAGGAACTGAATTTAACTGTGCTGAAAAACTCATGGGAATAGCCCAGCTGAACGCCATCCCCAGTACTATCTGTGGATAATGAGTAAAACGCTTCATAAAAGGATATACTGCAGCAAGCAATAGAGCGACAAAACTCAGGGCAATAGTCAATGGATTCAGGAACAGCACCAGTACAAAAGCCAGTAAAATGCAGACTGCAAACAATAATAAGGCTTCTTTAGAACTGACCTTACCCGATGTAATGGGTCGGTTTTTAGTGCGCTCTATATGCTTGTCAATATGACGATCAGCAAAATCATTGATCACACAACCTGCCGCACGCATAATAAATACCCCCAGCGAAAAATCACTACAATACGGGCCGAAGGCTGTCCGTCCGAAGCAATCCAGATGGCCCATAATGTCGGCCATAATAATAAAAAAGTGCCTATGGGACGATCCATACGCATCAGCAGGTAATATTGATAAAGTCTTTCCAGACTTAAGAAACCCGGCAACATTGAACTCATCAGGAATCATCTGCCTGAAGTTCTGCTCCGAAACTCGCCGTAAGAACAGGAACAACCGGTACCATTGCAGCATGATGATGAGATTGCTGCAGTACATCAGGTAAAAAGACTTCTGCCACCAGCAAAGGTTTTTTACCCAGACGAAAGACTGAACGCCTGGCCCAGATATTATCCGGTGAATGGTTAATGCAGCTTGCAGCGGAATCAAATAACTGATGGCCTCCTTTAACCAGGGCAATTTCCATAACATCCCGTTGCAGTTCCGGCTGGGCAAATAAAAACTCTCCCAGAGGCCGATTACCCAGGTGACCCAGCTGACGCTGTGCGCCACTCAGAGTTTTAACAGGAATAACCGTTCGGGCATAAATCAGGGGGGTATTACCACAGTATAAAACAACTTCCCTGATCAGGGCATAACGACGGCTTTTTAATTTTAAGCGCCGCACCTCATCATTAGAAGGTATCCCCATCCCCTGACTGAGTAAACGTACAGAAAAACAACCCAGTTGATTATTCCGGCAATAGGATTTAATTCTCAGGGTAAGCGAAGCACTATCCAGCAGCCAGTCACGAATATCATGCGGCATATGCAGAATCGATGCATAATCTACGGTGATCCACAAAGGAATGCGTTTAAACTGTCGCTGTATGGCTGGCATAATTCAGGGTAAAGCACTTTATTGGCTAATATACGCAAATTGGAACGAACTCAGTAAGATTTATAATCTGCTCACATATCTGACTGGATATCAAACAGATAGTCTGTAATTATAGAGTTTATACCGAGTAATGACTGCAAAACAAGATATCAATATTACCACAAAACAGCGACTCTAAAAACTAATAGACTTTAATTCCAGCAAGGAATAGTCAAAGTTCCCGGACGATGTTTTACCCTGTATTCGGGTAAAGGGTTTGGACATATTTTCCATTTTAATTTCACCCTCTTTCAATGCCACGGCAACCACCAGTTTTGACCGGTCAGCAGTCGGTCTCACTCGAATGCTTTTAATCCTGGCATAAGGAATTTGCTCCCTGTTATTGAGAATAAAAATGCCCTGTGGTGCAGACATTTCACCTTTGCGGCTGGAGAGCGTTCCACGTTGTAAAAAAGTGCTTTTATCATTAGCAAAAATTACCGGCAGACGCTTACCCTGTACATCAGGAATAACCGGTTTCAAGCCAGGATTATTCTTTGCCACCACTTTTATCTGAGGCTGCTTTTGGGGATTATTGCTTTTAGAAATATTAGTGAACTCCTGTACCTGCTTATTGGCACTGCCTGGAGCCACGTCACCGGATAAATCCAGTTCAATAACAGGCACTTCATCAGCTTTTGCTGGTCTGGATACTTTTTTAACCGGAGGAGTTTTTTTATGCGCAATCCGATCATGTTTGTTCTGCTTTTTACGTAATTTTTTTGAGTTAAAAAACTCAATCTGTTTAATATCTTCCAGAGACTTACTAAAACGGCCCAGCCTGGCTTCACCACTGATCACTGGAAATGGTTTTTTAATGGTTCGGGTTTCCTCATAACCATCCTGCATAATAAAATGCACCTTAAGCTCATCCTGACCCAGTTTATAACTAATTGTCATCTTGTCTACCTCCAGTAAATCAATACTAAGACCATCAGAAAGCAGCAGTTCTGGCTGCGCTGTTGTGTCCCCACCTAAAGTGCAGCGCAGGCTTTTTGTTTCCAGCTCCAGTTTAGTGGAGGTTAATAATGATAACAGTACATAGGCCTGATTATTTTTTTTTGCTTTACGCGCAGTCTTCTGTTCCGGGGTCAGAATTTTAGTTTTTTTTGCAGATTTTGCAGAATGGGTATTTTTTAACCAGCGAACCTTTGTACTGGACTGACCTTTTTTGCAGGGTTCATCCGAAAAAATGATATTGTCATTATTATCTTCACATTTATAAACCACGGCCCGGGCCGGACTGATAAAAATCAGCATCAGTATTAATACCATCATCCATAAGCTGATTCGGACACTAAACCGGATACTATTATAAGTTAAATGACAGCCTCTTTTAGACATTCTGATATTCCACACTGGCTCCAATCCATCGATTTATTATAGGTTCTACTGCTTCAGGATAGTCTCTGATCAGTCTTAGAGCAATCTCATTGACCTGCGGGATCAAATATTGATCCCGGATCACATCCGCAATTTTCATTTCTGCCAGACCGGTCTGGCGGGTTCCCAGGACTTCCCCCGGACCTCTAAGCTCCAGATCCTTGCGCGCCACTTCAAAACCATCACTGGTTTCACGCAAGGTCATTAACCGTGCCTTGCCATTTTTTGAAAGCGGTTGAGCATACATCAGGACACAGGCACTGGACTGATCACCACGTCCCACCCGACCACGCAACTGGTGTAATTGTGACAGCCCCAGACGTTCAGCATTTTCAATAATCATTAAGCTGGCATTGGGAACATCTACGCCAACTTCAATCACTGTAGTTGCCACCAGCAGAGACAACTGCCCCTTTTTAAACAGTTCCATTACCGCCTGTTTATCGGCAGATTTCATACGGCCATGTACCAGTCCCACAGCCAGATCAGGTAATTGCTCGCGCAGCAGTTCAAAGGTCTGTTCAGCCGCCTGGCACTGTAATATTTCTGATTCTTCAATCAGAGTACATACCCAGTAGGCCTGCCGACCATTTAAACAGGCCTGATGGACACGATTCAATACATCATCCCTGCGCTGCTGACCCAGCACAACGGTTTCCACCGGAGTTCGCCCCGGCGGCAATTCATCAATAATAGAACAGTCCAGATCCGCATAAGCCGTCATGGCCAGAGTTCTCGGGATCGGGGTTGCGGTCATAATTAACTGATGCGGGTAAACACCCGCCTCCCGCTGCCTGCCCTTAGCCAGTAAGGACATTCTCTGATGCACACCAAACCGATGTTGTTCATCAATAATAATCAGCCCCAGCCGCTTAAAGCAAAGCTCATCCTGAAACAGAGCATGGGTACCAACCACCATTTGCGCATCACCATTACTAATGCTCTGCAGGGCTTCTCTACGCT
>JALVAL010000629.1 GCA_027011205.1 Gammaproteobacteria bacterium | reverse complement strand
TTAAAAAACCGATCTATGCAGGATTGGTACGGTCTTTGCTGTTCTATAATGATTAAATTATCGGTATTTATTCAGTGAATTAAAAATTTGTAAGAGTACCTGACTGCAGGGACTGTGTTTACCGGGTTTATGAAAACATGGATGTTTTCGTAAAACGATACATGGATGTACTTGAGTGTCCCCGGAAATACAGACCCTGCAGGCAGGTACGAAAATTTACACTGAATACGTTACATTTAACTAAATTTTCAGAAAGAATAGATATCTATCAGATTATCAGGAGTAAATGAGTGCAAACAATCAGCCATAAAGTAGTCAACCACCTGCTCAGCTATCTTAATGATGGTGATGAAGTGGATCGATGTTATGCAGCCAAAACTCTGGGCAATCTTAAAAGCAAAGACGCTACGAGCGCGTTACTCGAACATATTCGTGACGACGATATTGATGTCTGTATTGATGCCATCACGGCTCTGGGGAAAATAAAAGAACCCTCTGCAATACCTGTCTTACTGGAGTCTCTGGAAAAAGATCCCGATGGCGAAGTAAAACTGGCAGTAACAGAATCGCTGGCCAATTATCAGAGTAATGAAGCGATTGAACTACTCCTTAAAATTGCTCAGGATCGTCCTGAGGATATGGCCTTTGATCAAAATGATGACTGGGACAGTTGGTGGGATTTACAGGAAAAAGCCATTAGCATTCTGGGTGAAATGAAAGTTACAAAAGCTTTCCCGCTGCTTAAGAACATTCTGGAAGACGATTTCAGTCAGGATATAGAAGCCATTATTCTCAAGGCTATGGCTCGAATTGGCGGTCCGGCTGATGACTACCTGATAGAACAACTGACTAACAAGGCTGACTCCGCATCTCAGCAAAAACGTCAGCGTCGTATTGCAACTGCGCTGGGGTTTTCCAGCAGCAAAAACACGCTCCAGGCTCTGGGTAGAGCTTTACTCAGCCCATCTGCAGATACTCGGGAAAATGTTATTTATGCCCTGGGAAAACGCCAGGCTAACCAGTATCTGAAAGCCATCTTATTAAGCCTGCGTGACCCGGCTAATAATGTTAAACGTGCAGCTCTGCAAGTTATTCAGGAGCTGGCCAGCTGCAGGAACATCCGTGATGAAGTTAATTTTAATCAAATAGCGCAATTGCTTGAAGAACCGGATGCAGAACTACAGGGTGCCATTATCAAATTCTTTTATAATCAGGAACAGATACAGCCGTTTTTAAAACAGCTGGGTGATAAATTTCAACAATTGATTTATCACCAACTCAATTCAGATAATGATCAGGTAGTTACTCAAACCTGTCAGCTGTCCGGTATCAGTCAGGATCTGCAAAGCATTGACAAACTGCTCGAACTGGCTCTGTCTGAAAAGCATTCTGAATGGGTCAGAAAAGAAGCAATTCTATCTTTAGGACTGATCACTCATTTAAATAACGACCCAGAGCAGTTTCAGATACTTCTCGATCATCTTAAAAACCTTATAACCCATCAGAACCAGACTGTACGTTTTTCAGCTATACAGGCTTTAATGGATATCTCCAATAATATGCCCGCTGAACTGAGCGATGAATTACCTGCTATTACTATTGTACTGGCAACCCTAAAGGGTGAATGTTTTGACATAAACGATAATGAGCTTAAAAAAACCGGGCAAGCCCAGGCCGAAAGCCAGGAAAATTGCACACAATGCCCCAAAAGCAGTACCTGTAGTGATGATACAAATTTCGAACATATCAGTAATGACAATATCAACACTGCCTTTTTAGAAAACGACATTGACAGTTCTGCAGAACTTATTGCAGATAATAACCAGCCTGTCAGCACTGCCATGTCAACCCTTGAAGCCATTGCCATGGATAATGTAGAAATTGCCCGAACCGTAATCCCTGAAACCCCGGCACAACAATCACACGATCCAGAAACCGGCCCTTTTATAACTGAAGAACTACCGGAAGAAATGGATGAGTTTGTCAGTTTAATGCGTCAGAATTTTACTACCGGCAAACGTCTGGTACGCCGAAAAATTCATACCTACAGCGATGCTCGTCAAATCAGTGCCCGCTTATTATCACAAAACATACACAGCAATTATGAAGAAATGATTATCTCTGCCCTGGCAGAATGCCTGAATGATAATGATGAACAGTTACGACTTGAAGCTACCGAAGCACTTGCTCTGATAGCAAAGAAAAACCCTCATATTGAAGGCCTGACAAATATCTCCGGCAAGTTAGTGACACTATTGGACAGCAACGACAGAGACATGCGTCTGGCCTGTATTCATGCGCTGTCATGGACCGGCAATCCGGCATCGATGATACATTTACTCAATAGCCTGAAGGATGAGGATTATCTGATTAGACTGCATGCCATAGAAGGACTGGTATATATTGAAAACAATAGAGCCGGCCTGTCACAGAAACAACTGGACAACTTTATGAACCTGGAAGAAATTAATCATGATCAGGTCATTACTGCTCTTTTTGAAGCCTTAAAAGACAAGAACTATAGTGTCTCAATGGCGGCTATATCTGCATTGGTTGAACTGCAGCAGACACATGCTATCGAGCAGTTTATTGATGTGGCACTGACGGATGAAGGTCAACTGGCTCGCCCAGTTTCCTATCTGTTAAAAAAACTTGATACTCAGAAAAGTGCCGAATTATTATTAATCCGTCTGGATCAGGTCACCAGCAGTTCATATCGCCGTCATATTATGGAAATGCTGGAAGTGGTTATTACTCAGGAGGAAGAACAAAAACAGGCAGCCTGATCAAACAATACTTTCAGAACGGTAATTAGGAACTGTTGATCTTTCATCTACTACCTGATTTTGGTCGAAATCAGTTTAACATTTAAAAGATCAACAGCCAAAAAAACATTAAATTTTATACTCAGAAAGGTAACAGACATGAAAAAAATTATCGCTACCATAGCTTTAGCAACAGCAACTGCATTTACTATACCTGCAATTGCTGCTTACAAAGTCGTAGATGTCAACAATGGCGGAACTATTACCGGCAAGGTTAAATTTACCGGCAAGGATCCTGAACCCGTTGTTTATAAAGTAACCAAAGACACAGGTACCTGTGGTACCGACAATCGTATTATTGATTACGTTGATGTCAAAGACGGTGCTTTAAGAAATGTTGTGGTATTCCTGGTAAAAGTTAAACAGGGTAAAAAGTTTGACAAAATTGAAGCTAAAATTGATCAGAAAGGCTGTGCTTTTTTACCTTATATGAGTGTTATGACTAATAATACTTTATTTGAAGCCACTAACTCTGATCCGGTTCTGCATAATATCCATACTTATGAAAAAATGGGCCGAGCTAAAAAAACCGTTATGAATGTCAGCCAGCCAAAACAGGGAGCAACCACCAGGAAAAAAATCAAGTTAAAGCGGGGTGATGGTTTAATTCTTGAGTGCGATGCCCATGACTTTATGCACGGTTTTGTTTTCGTTGCCAAAAACCCCTACTATGCTGTAGTGGCGGAAGATGGTAGCTACACCATTAAAGATGTTCCACCCGGAAAATATAAAATCAAAACCTGGCATGGAACTTTAGGTGAAAAGAAAGGCAAAGTAGATGTTAAGTCCGGTACAACCAGCAAGGCAGACTTCACTTACAAGGGTAAATAAACAAACAAACAAAGTCATCAGTCGTTAGTCTAAAGTCTTACAACTAACGACTAACGACTAACGACTAACGACTAACGACTAACGACTTGTGACTAACGACTAACAACTATCTTTTTAATTATGAAAAATAAATTTAATTTAACCATACCCGATTATGTTATTTTAGCCGGTGGTGTAATTAACCTTCTGGTTATTACGACTCTGTTTATATTCTGGCTGATTTACAGCTAATTCATTTATTGAGCGAATTATATGCCTTCAGTTATGTCACAATCCAGTACAGTCAGTCAGTCAGATATTAAAACTAATACCGAATCTGCCCTGCAGTTTAATACTCAGTATCGTGCTATCTTGCTGGCAGTAGATTCCTCTGATCATTCTAACCGGGCTACTGAAGACGGTATTAAACTGGGCAAACTGTATCAGGCTGCCATGACGGCCTCTCATGTTTATGCGGCACAGATGCATGATATGCGCTTTAAACAGATGGAAGGCGGTTTACCCGAGCAGTTTAAAGAAGAAGATGAACTGGAACGCCAGAGAGACATTCACGACTCACTTATTACCCGTGGTCTGTCTATCATAACCGACTCCTATCTTATCCAGGCACAGACAGCCTGTGAACAATATCAACTAAAATTTTCCGGACGTTCTCTGGAAGGAAAAAATTACCGAGTACTGGTTAATGAAGCCAATAACGGACAATATGATTTGCTGGTGATGGGAGCACTGGGTCTGGGCGCTATTCCCGGCAGTACTATTGGTACGGTTTGCGAACGAACCATCCGCCGATGTGCTATTGATAGTCTGATCATTAAACAGCCTCAGCGCAGTATCAGTGACGGTCCTCTGGTAGCGGCTATTGACGGCTCAAAACAATCCTATGCAGCCTTACTGACTGCTTTTAATCTTGCACGTGCATGGCAAATCCCTTTACACGTGGTATCTGCCTTTGATCCGGATTACCACTATGTAGCATTTAATCGTATTGCCGGTGTACTGAGTGATGAAGCAGGTCAGGTTTTTCGTTTTAAAGAACAGGAACAGTTACACGAAGAAATTATTGATGATGGTCTGGCTAAAATCTATCAGGGCCATCTGGATGTTGCCCGGCAGTTAGCCGAAAATTTTGCAATTACTATTGAAACCCATCTGCTGACCGGCAAGCCGCATCATGCTATAGAGCAATATCTTGAGAAAACTAGCGCCAGCCTGCTGCTGATGGGAAAAACGGGTATTCATTGTGATGATGAACTGGATATTGGCGGCAATACCGAAAATCTGCTGCGCAATTCTCCCTGTGCCTTATTATTAACCCAAAGGCAATACACCCCGGAGCTTGAATTACTGGCTGAAACTACCACCTCCTGGACAACGCAGGCAGAACAGGCCATGCAGCATATTCCTCCTTTCGTACAGAATATGGCTCGGGCTGCTATTTTACGTTATGCACAAACTGAAGGTCATACCGTTATCACTGCTGGTATAGTCCAGGAAGCTACCAGAAATATGTGTCCTGCCGGTATGAAAAATCTGGACAATCTGGTCGATGCCGCAAGTCGAGCAAAAAAAGCCAGTCAGGTAACAGCCGGTGCTTTTGATATGGACTGGTCTGAAGCAGCAGAGCAATTATTGCAGCAGGTCAATGATCCGACACTCAGACATAATACTAAAATGCGTGCTGAAAAACGGGCTCTGACAGAAAAATCTACGCTGGTCACCAATGAGCATATACTGCCCTTTATTGTTAACCCGCAGCTTAAGCAGCAGACTAACAATAACGATAACAATAACAAAAAGACTGATAATGAAAGCTCAGAGCAGCCAGTATCCCGCTGTCCTTTTTCTTCTATGGATAGCTCATCAGCACAGATAGATTTACCCTGGGATGACGATGCACTGCATAAATTACAGAATATTAGCGATGGATCCCGCCATAATATACTGCGCAAAGCATGTATGGTTACTGCCCGCAAACAAAACCTGACACATATTACAGTAGAATTTTTAGACCAGTTTCTGGAAATTTTTGACAATATTACCCAGCAGATTAAAAATCAGGTTTAGCAGATGTTTAATCTGACTTCAAAACATTTGTCCCCAAAACGACAGCACGATGAACTTTTTCTACTGGCCATCAATATTACTCGGCGCTGTAATCTTGCCTGTGAACACTGTTATCTGGATGCTGACACATTACAAAATGGTTCTGCTAATGAGTTAAGTGTTGCTGAAGTTAATCAGCTACTGGATCAGGTAGCCTCACGCGGCACCCAGACTATGGTAGTGCTTACCGGCGGAGAACCTCTGGCACGAACCGATCTGGAAGAAATGCTGGCACACGGTTCAGCACTGGGTCTGACAATGGTGGTAGGTACTAATGGCACCTTACTGACTGCCCGGCGTGTAAGCCGCTTAAAAGAAGCCGGAGTCCTGGGCGTGGGGATCAGTGTGGATTCCCTGCTGAATAGTTATCATGATCATTTTCGCGGCTTACCGGGCAGTCTGTCAAAAACCCTCTCCGGTATTGAGCATTGTCGTACCCAAAATCTTTCTTTTCAGATCCATTTTACGGTCACCCGGCAGAATTATCATGAACTGGATCAAATCATTGAATTTGCCCGTACCAAAGGTGCCCGGGTGATCAATTTCTTTTTTCTGATCTGCACCGGCCGGGCAGAATCAGTGTCCGATCTCAGCCCTGAACAATATGAACAGGTGTTAAAACAAATTATTAATGCTCAGTCTCAATATCCTGACCTGATCGTTCGGCCCCGCTGCGCACCACATTACAAACGCATTGCTTACCAGTTAAATCCCCAGTCACCAATTAATCGTGTCCGTGGTTCTGAGGGTGACGGCTGTATAGCCGGCAGCCATTACTGTCGTATCACACCTGAAGGGAATGTTACTGCCTGTCCCTATATTGAACAATCTGTCGGCAATATACATAAGCAAAGTTTTTTATCCATCTGGGATGAAGCACCTGATTTTAAGCAGCTGAGAAATCCCCAGCTTAAGGGTGCCTGCGGGGAATGTGAATATCAGAAACTCTGCGGCGGCTGCCGGGCCCGTCCTGTTGCTCTGGGCGGCGAGCTTATGGATGCCGATCCTTTTTGTGCCTATGTCCCGCAAGGTCAGGCGATTATTGAGCCTTTTAGCAGTGAACAGCTCATTCAATGGCAGCCTCAGGCCAGTGAACGTCTGTCTCATATTCCCGGTTTTTTGCAGAAAATGATCAAACAGCGGGCTGAAGCCTATGTTCATGAGTTAGGGGAAAACACCGTTAAGGCAGAGCATTTGTCCGCCATGATCAGTAGGCGTTTTGGCCATAAGCACCCATTTAACAAACCCGATATGGATAATAAACCATGAGCATAGCAACCGATCTGGATGTACTGATTATCGGCGGCGGCATTTCCGGCCTGGCTAGCGGCTGGTATCTGGCTCAAAGCGGCCTGAAAATACAGGTCTGGGAACAGTCTGAGCGTCCCGGCGGTAAAATTCAGACAGATCACTGCCAGGGCTTTCAGACTGAGCGTGCCGCCTCTATGATTATGAATTTCAAACCTGAGGTGGATCAATTCTTTCATCAGACGGGTATGGAGCAATACCGTGCGGATCGACTATTGCGGTCACAAAGTAAACGTTATCTTATCCATCAGGGCAAATTAGAATCCTTACCCATGACTATTGGCGGCCTGTTTTTTTCTTCTTTGTGGTCTACTTCCGGTAAATTTCGTCTGCTGGCAGAACCCTTTATTGGACGCAGCAATAAAACAGACGAAACTGTCAGTGAATTTATTAGCCGTCGTCTGGGCCGGGAATTTCTGGAAAAAGCCATGGAACCCTTTATTTCAGGTACCCTGGCATCGGATCCAGATAATGCCTGCGCCCGTTATGTGATCCCCAGACTGACCGCTCTGGAACAGCGTTTCGGCAGTATCACTGCAGGCATTACAGCCCATAAAATAACCGGCACCCGCACCGCCCGCAACCCGGAAAGTTTTTCTTTTAATGATGGCATGGAGAGCCTGCCCAGACGACTGGCACGTCTGCCTGCCATGGGGTTTAAAGCCGCTCACCGGGTTACCCAGTTGATCCGGCACTCGAAAGACCATTGGGAAGTGACAGCACAATGTGATAATAGTGAGCACTCACTTACTGCAAAACACGTTATTATAAGCACGCCATCTTTTAGTGCTGCAGAAATATTAAGACCGATTCATGAACAGTTGAGCTCTGTGTTACAGGCTATAGACTATGCTCCTCTGTCGGTTGTTCATCTGGGGTTTGAACGCTCTGGGGTACATCATCCACTGAACAGCAGCGGCTTTCTGGTTCCCCGGCAGGAAAATATGGCTATTAACGGCAATCTCTGGATGAGTTCCATATTTGCCGGCCGCGCCCCGGACAATCAGTTGCTGCTGTCCAGTTATCTGGGTGGTTCCAGACATCCTGACGATATTCATTTATCCTCACAGGCCAGTATAGAACGAGTACTCTCTGATATTAAACCATTACTGGGTATTACTCAGGCTCCCATAATGGCCCGGGTCGATAAACATCAGCAGGCTTTGCCTCTCTACAGCAGAGATTATTGCCACAAATTAACCGCTATTGAGCAATATCTACACTCCCTGCCCGGCCTGCATCTGGAAGCCAACTACATCGGCGGAGTATCCATCAGGGATCGTATTGTATCTGCCCGCCAGAAAGCCCATACTATTATCTCTGAGCTTAATCCGAAAAGCAGCATAATTCACAGCACTCCGACAGCAGATAAACCGCTTATAGAAACCATTGCATAATGAATCAGCAGAATTCACATAATTTACAGCCCGATAAAGAAACCTGTGAGTTTCAGCCAACCTCGTTTAAAACCATGCCATTTTTAGCCGTTATTCTGCTGATTATTTTATTTATCTCACAGGCCATCCAGTGGTATAGCCAGTCAGTGACTTTACCGCGCTTCTGTGAAGATCCGGAACTGGCCATCCACAATCTGCGGGAAATTGTAACTAAACGTTCACCGGCGGGGAACCGCTCTCGCAGACCTTATATTATTGCTGCCAAACTGGTTTATCTACTTCCACAGCACTCCAATGAGCCGGTTGATGATTATATACACCGGGTACGTCGTGAGATCAGTCTGCGGTGCATGCGATGATACACCGCCCAGAACCTGGGAGCCTGCCCAAGAATAGAAGTCCTAGCGGTTTCTTTTTCCCCGGTAAATCACAGTCCTTTATCTGGCACTTTCTGTTTTTTCTGATCCCGGCATCCATCGCGCTCATTATCGGCATTGCACTGCATTACACCCTGCACATTAAAGCCAATTTAAAAACTCTGGAAAGTACTGATTTACTCAATGTACGACTGGCTCAGATTACCGTAAACAATGTCCTCAGGGATATTGTCTCAGACATAAAATATCTGCAGGAACATAATGAAGCGAGCAATGGTTTTATCAATACCCCGCACGCCCGAAAGATACTTGAAGAGGATTTTTTAAGCTTCAGTAAAAATCGTAAAATTTATGATCAAATCCGCTTCCTTAATCTCAACGGCAAGGAAATTGTCAGAGTAAACTATAATAACGGCCATCCCATTGCTGTCAATGAAGATCAATTACAAACAAAAGATAATCGCTACTATGTAGCTAACACGATTGATCTCAAACGCGATGAAATATACTGGTCACCCTTTGACCTGAACATTGAAAACAACCAGATTGAATCTCCATACAAACCAACAATTCGTGTCGGCATACCTGTATACAGTAGTTATAACCTGCGTTCCGGGGTATTAATACTCAATTTTGATGGTAAAAAACTGCTTACTGAATTTAAACGTGCTACTGCAAACATTGCCAATCATATTATGCTGGTCAATGCTCAGGGATACTGGCTGATGCATCCACAGGGAAAAAATGAATGGGACTTTATGTTTTCCAGAAACAAAACCTTTGCCAGAGAATATCCTGAACTCTGGCAGGAGATTAAGAATAACAATCGCCTGACCCAGAAGCACCTTGATGACAGCCTGCTCACTTATGCCACCATCCATGTCAATAACGCCAAAAAAAACGATACCCGGCAACCGCAGAATATCTGGAAAATTATTGCTTATGCACCACCCACTATACTGCACCAGTCACATGTTGAGTTTATTCGCAGAAATGCCCTTTTTTACGAAATTATATTTCTGGTTATTGTTTTCGGTTCCTTTCTTCTGGCCCGGGTTCATGTGGCCAATTTAAAAGCCGAAGCACAAAGTGAATATGATCGCAGTTTCAGAAATATTCTTGAGTCAATGGATTTTATTGCCTTAACACTGGATCAATCCGGTAGAATTATTTTTTGCAACCAGTCCTTTATCAAGCTTTCCGGCTATAGCAAGGAAGAGATACTGGAAACTAAATGGTTTACCCACTTTGTGGCTGAAGCAGACCGAGAAAGCAGAGAAAAACAGTTTAAAAACAATTTTAACTCTCCCTCCGTCAGTGGTGAAGGTAAAGGCGAAATTATTATTAAAAACGGCCAGAGGCGTTTAATCGGCTGGCGCAGCACGCTTTCTTATGATAGTGATAATAAACCCGTTAGTATTACCTTTATTGGTACTGATATTACTGAACAGCAATATATTGAAAATGAACTACGCAAAGCCAGTCAGGCCGTGGAACAAAGTCCAAACACCGTTATGATCACCGACACCTCCGGGCATATAGTATATTCAAACCCCAAATTTACTGAACTGACCGGTTATACCAAAAATGAAGTGTTAGGAAAAAATCCTAAAATCCTGCAATCAGGAGAGACCAGCCAGGATGAATATAAAGATTTGTGGGAGGCTTTAAAAGCCGGTCGGGAATGGGTGGGTGAATTTCATAATAAAAAGAAAAATGGTGAGCTTTACTGGGAGTCTGCTAGAATTTCAGCCATTAAAGATAAAGATGGTAATATTACCCACTTTCTGGCAGTAAAAGAAGATATTACAGAAAAGAAACAACTGGCAGAAGAAGTTGAATTACGCAATAAGGAAATTGTAAAAAATCAGCTGCTGGCCGGCATTGGAAAAATGGCAACCATGATCGCCCATGATCTGAGAAACCCCCTGTCATCCATCAAAATGGGCATGCAGATCCTGCAGCATCAAACTGATAAACCGGTTGGCAAAGAAGGTAAGGAACTGATCCATATCAGTCTTGAGCAGGTACAGTATATGGAGGCTATTCTGCGCGATTTATTAAGTTTTTCCAGACCGGATCAGCTGACCCTTGAATGGCTTTCCATTGAAAAACTTCTGGATACTTCTTTACTCAGTGTCCAGAAACAGATAGAAGATTATAAGGTTAAAATTAACACCGATTACCAAACCGGCTTACCGACTATTTACGGCGATAAAACCAAGCTGAGACAGGTTTTTTCAAATTTGTTAACCAATGCACTGCAGGCACTGGAGCAGCAACATCAGGAGAATCTGGTTATTTCCATTTATGCTTTTGTTACTATAACGGAAATGGGACCCATGCTGGAGATTCAGATCAAGGATAATGGCAGTGGTATTGACGATGAAACCCGGGAAAAGCTGTTTGAACCTTTTTTTACTACCCGCGCCAAAGGTACTGGCCTGGGTCTGGCCATTGTAAAGCGTATTATTGAACAGCACAAAGGCCGTATTATTATTAACTCAGAGCTTCATGAGGGCACTAATGTGATTATTATATTACCCACATCACCCATAGAAATTCAGACTGCATCATAAGTATAACAAGCCCTTTAGAGACTTAAATTTTAAAAGACAGGATCATGAGTAGCATTTTAATTATTGATGATGACATAGCAAGCTGCCGAATGCTGCAGATGCACTTTCAGGGTCAGGGACATAGTGTTGCCCTGGCCCATTCTGTAGCTGAAGGTCTGGCACAGGCCGGCAGGATACAGCCGGAAATAATTATTCTTGATATCCGTATGCCTGGACGTAGTGGTCTGGAAGGACTGCCGGATATTAAGCTGACCTTTGCTAATAGTCGTATTCTGATGATTACTGCTTTTCATGATATGAACAGTACCATTCAGGCTATGCAGGATGGTGCAGATGACTATATTCATAAACCCATTGATTTAACGGAACTGGATGCAGCAGTTAATAAAGCGTTATTGTCACAATCTGACTCTGCTGATGATATTCAGATAGAATCCTCTCCTTTTTCAGATTCCGATCTGAATACCATGGTGGGCAGCAGCTCTGCTATGAGAGATATTTTCAAACTTATTGGCAGAGTAGCTCAAAGTCCGGCCTCTGTACTGATTACCGGTGAAAGCGGTACCGGTAAGGAACTGGTTGCCCGAGCCATTCATCTGTCCAGTGAACGAGCCTCAGGGCCTTTTATTGCCATTAACTGTGCTGCTTTAGTGGAAACCTTACTGGAATCTGATATGTTTGGACATGAAAAAGGAGCTTTTACCGGTGCAGTCAATAAACAGACAGGTAAATTCGCTCTAGCCAATAACGGCACTATTTTTCTGGATGAAGTCGGTGAGCTGTCTCTTAATATGCAGGCCAAACTATTAAGAGTATTGCAGGAGAAGGAATTTATCCCGGTTGGGGGGAAAAGCACTCAAACCACCAATGCCCGGGTGATTGCAGCCACCAATATTAATTTTTCTGATCAGGTTAAACAGGGTCAGTTCCGTGAAGACTTATTTTATCGTCTGCAGGTGGTGAATATCCATATCCCTCCTCTGCGAGAACGCAAGGAAGATATTTTTGACCTGACTCAGGTTCTCTTAGGACGGGCAAATAAGGAAATGAACCGTAATGTCAGCCGGGTAACCATTGATGTTATGCAGGCCTTATGTGATTATGACTGGCCGGGTAATGTGCGGGAACTGGAAAATGTGCTGATAAAATCAGTCGCCATGTCCACCAGAGATGTTATTAACACTGATTTGATACCGGATAAAATTATCCAGCATATTCCAGAACCCATAGAAAAACACCCTCAACATACGATGAATTTAAGTCAGTTAAGTTTACAGGATATAGAAAAACTGCACATTCAGAGAGTCCTGGAAGCAGCTGATGGTCACAAGGGTAAAACCTGTGAAATTCTTGGGATCTCAAGACCACGTCTAAGACGACTGATCAAACAATACCACTTATCAGAATCACTTGAGCCAGAGTCAGAAGCAGACTCTAATTCCATACCAGAGGATCCTCAATGTCAGGAACCCAAAAAAGATCATAAATCATGATAACTTATATTTTAAAATACCGGTTATTTTTATCACTGCTGTTCTTTTCAGCAATTATGCTAATACCGGCGAGTCCGGTATTTTCACAATCAGCAGATTCTACTGAGGATATGAACAAGGTAAAAGGTGGGGATTTCAGCCTGATTGGCAAAGATGGCTGGGTATCCTTAAGTGATTTTCGCGGCCAAGTGGTGGCCCTGTATTTTGGTTATACTCAATGCCCTGATGTCTGTCCAACCAGTTTAAGCTTATTATCCAGTGCTATTGAGCAACTGAGCACGGAAGAGAAAAAATATTTCCAGAGTATTTTTGTCAGCGTTGACCCAGGTCGAGACACACCTGAAATCCTGGCAGACTATGTCGGGTATTTTGATAAAGACATGATTGGACTCAGTGCGGCTCCAGAGGATCTGGATCCAGTTGTTGCTCAATATGGCGCATTTTATGAGAAAGTCCCCTTATCCAATTCAACTTTATATTATAGCGTGGATCATACCTCAGAGACCTATATTATTGGTAAAGACGGCAAGCTGTATGCCACACTACCCCATGCGACGGACTCAGAGACCATTTTAAAAATGATACGAGAAGCTATGTCTGAACAGGTACACAGCGTCTTCACACAGTGAGCAGGCAATGTGTCATATAAATAACAGGCATAAAAAAAGCCCCTTGTTCTGTTTATAAGAATAAGGGGCTTTTTTACACAGCAATTTTATCGCTTACTGTGGTTGAACCTGTGCAGCCTGCAAGCCTTTCGGCCCTTTTTCCACTTCATAGGTTACACTCTGACCTTCATTCAGAGTTTTAAAACCGTCACCAAGAATAGCGCGAAAATGTACGAAAACATCATCACTTCCATCATCAGGGCTAATAAAGCCATAACCTTTAGATTCGTTGAACCACTTCACTGTACCAGTACTCATTGTATAAATCCTAAAACTAACTTAAATTACAAAGCAAGTATTCACTCAGTCAGACTGAATTACCACTTACAATATTGATATTGTGCATATGAAACAATGAGGATTTAACTACCTAAAAAAAACCATAATAAAGAAAATCATAATGATAATTCTTAGGAAAAAACCGCCTTGAGTCATTGCAGGCTAACCGACTATAACCTATTTAAAAAAATAATCCAATAGTCTTGGACACAGGATATGCAAAAATAACAGGACTTGCAATAGGGTTTTACCTAATTTATCTACTAAATCATATAGGAAAAACAGAAATTACAGTTTAACAACTCGATTTCTGCCCTGTTCCTTGGCCTGATAAAGCGCTTTATCTGCCCGAGCAATCAGCTGCTGGAAATTGTCAGGCTCTCCACCTGCTATCTCTGCTCCAAATTGCGCCACGCCAAAACTGGCAGTTAAATGACCTGTCACCTTAAAGGAATGCCGGGCAACTAGAAATCTTAATTTCTCTGCCTGTATGACAGCGTCTTCCAGACCGGCATTTGGTATGATCAGCATAAACTCCTCACCACCCCAGCGCCCCGGAATATCAGTTTTACGAATATTGTCTTTAATTAACTGTGAAAATTCCATCAGCACAATGTCACCACTCTGATGCCCATACTGGTCATTTACCGCTTTAAAGTGATCAATATCTATAATTATCACACTAAAAGGCTGCTGGTAACGTTGATAAAGATTGGCCTGATTTATTAGTTCCTGATCAAGTTTTATGCGGTTAAACATCTGAGTTAGATTATCAGTAACAGAAATAAGCTGTAGCTTTTCATTATATTTTCTCAGTACATAAAAACGATACAGTAAAAATGTCAGTATAACCGCCAGAAGTATCAGCCATTGCCATAAATCTCTGTAATTAATGACTTTTTCATAACGAATAGCCAGCCATTGATTGAGTATCTGCTGTTTCTGTTTTTCTGAAATAGCACTAATAGCTTTATCAAAAATCGGCTGCAGCTGTGGCTCATCATTACGAGTCGCTACACCAAGCTCCCATTTCTCATCAAACTTACCGGCAATTTTTAACTCACTGACAAAATTCCTCTGAAATTCATAACCGATAGTTACCAGGGTATCAATAAAGCCATACAATTCACCCTGATTGACTTTTTCCAGACCTTCATGAAGTGAATCCACATCAACTATAGTCATATGCGGATATTTTTTACGCAGGATCTCACCAAAGGCATAGCCTTTTACAACACCCACTTTTTTACCCTTTACTTTAGACAGATCCGCTATAAAAAATTTATCGTTTCGAGTGGCAAGAACCAGAGGAATAGAAAGATAGGGTCGAGTGAAATTCATATAGCTCAGGCGTTCTGCAGTCGGCATGGCCAGAGAAAAAATATCACATTTTCTAGCTTTGGCGTATTCTATAGATTGTGCCCAGGATTGGGTTTTAACCAGTTTAATCGGTATTCCGATATTTTTTTCTAAAATACTCATATAGTCTGCAGTCATACCAATATGCTGACCATTTTCAATTTTTTCCAGCGGCATCCAGTCGGGATCAATACACATGGTGATTTTCTGTTTCTGCTGCAGGTATTGCTGCTCTTCCATCGTCAGGCTCAGTTGTGCCATGACGGTAGAATAATCTATGCAGATAAAT
>JALVAL010000628.1 GCA_027011205.1 Gammaproteobacteria bacterium | reverse complement strand
CATTAGAGCGGAGAAGATCCTTATATTAATGGTTAAAACGTATGGAGTTATTGCAAACAGATAGGGCCTGGGTAAAACCACTGTAGCAGCATATTAGTCAATATGATTCAGCGGGTTTTACGCACCTCGTAAGGCCTTCTTCTTAAGGTCGTGGATAGCAGCGGTGACAACTATTCCCAAATGCCTTGTCTTTTAAAGTGAAGTACTGGGTTTACCATAAGCCATCATTCCCAGCCAGGTGAAAATTAAATATCAGACTAAATATGTTATAGTTATTGAAAAGCTTTAGGAGTAAATCATCTGAAACAAGCAACACTAATGCAGGGCTGTTGATCTTTAAGATGTTAAGCTGCTTTTGAGAGAAGTTGTGTAGTGATAAGGCATTTTTTATGTATCAATGCATTCCATTGGTAATAAAAAATAACGCAGTCAGGGCAAAATTTGCCAAAATCAGGTAATAGATGAAAGATCAACAACTGCTGATATTAATGCCTGATTATAATTAAATTATGGATGTTTATGGGGAAAAATATTAAAGCAAAATACCTGGTACTTATCAGTATTCATGGACTCATTCGCAGCCATGATCTTGAACTTGGCCGAGATGCAGATATAGGCGGCCAGACAAAATATGTGATTGATCTCGCCAGGGCGCTTGCTGAACACGATGATGTTGAGCAAGTTGACTTAATTACCCGTCGTGTTGTTGATGCCAACGTCAGTGGTGACTACGCCAAGCCTACTGAAGTACTTTCCGACAAGGCCAGGATTGTTCGCATTGATGCGGGGCCTGAAGAATATATTCCCAAAGAACAGCTGTGGGATCATCTTGATAGCTTTATGGATAACCTGACCAATTGGCTTAATGTGCAGCCACGTATGCCGGATCTGGTTCATAGTCATTATGCTGATGCCGGCTATGTAGGTGTACGCCTGGCTAACCTGCTTGGTGTTCCGTTGATTCATACGGGTCATTCACTCGGGCGAGATAAACGTAAACGCTTATTGGCCATGGGTGTGTCTCGCGATGAAATTGAACATACTTACAACATGATAAGGCGTATAGATGCAGAAGAGGAAATACTGGCTAATGCAGATCTGGTAATTACCAGTACTCATAATGAAATTGAAGCACAGTATGGGCTCTATAATTACTATGATCCTGAGCGCATGTTAGTCGTACCTCCAGGAACTGATTTAACTTTGTTCCATCCTTCACAGGGAAATGAGGAAACATCATTTACAACTCAGTTACCACGATTTTTAAATGAGCCTGATAAACCATTAATACTAGCCCTGTCACGACCTGACGAACGTAAAAACATTCTTACCCTGATCGAGGTTTTTGGCGAATCGAAAGAATTACAACAAGTTGCTAATTTACTGATTGTCGCCGGTAGTCGAGATGATATTCGGGATATGGAAAGTGGTGCACAGACTGTTTTAACAAACATCCTGCTGCTAATTGATATTTACGACTTATATGGCAAAGTTGCTGTACCCAAGACCCATAGTGCAGATGAAGTGCCTGCAATATACCGTCTGGTTGCATCCTCTGGAGGCGTTTTTATTAATCCCGCTTTAACAGAACCTTTTGGACTGACGCTTCTGGAAGCTGCGGCCAGTGGATTGCCAATTGTAGCAACAGAAAATGGTGGTCCAGTCGATATCATCCAAAACTGCAATAATGGCTTGCTGATTGATCCATTAGACAAGCAGGGAATAACCAAAGCCCTGTTAGAATTATTGCAAGATAAGAATGTCTGGTCGAAAGCAGCCACAAATGGCATTAAAGGCGTTAGAAAACATTATTCATGGCAAGCGCATATAAAGACTTATATGGAAAATATTGACGAATTACAGGGTAAATACCAACCTATACCAAGCAAACGCCCCGCTCGAGCAGCGCGTTATCGTGATCGTGCCATTTTTAGTGATCTTGATCAAAATCTTGTTGGAAATCCAGAGGCTTTAAAACGTTTCTCTAAAGTTATAAAAAAGAATCGCAAATGCGTTACTTTCGGAATAGCCACAGGTCGTCGCATTGATTCAGCATTGGCATTAATGAAAAAACACCACATACCAACACCTGATATCCTGATCAGCAGTCTTGGTACTCGCATACATTATGGCCAGAGTCTGACAGAAGATGGTTATTGGGCTGATCATATTGATCACGACTGGAGTGGGCAGCGCGTACGTCGCATACTGGGAAAAGTACCTGGTCTGAAGCCACAATTGAAAGTAGAACAGACACCATTTAAGATTTCTTATTATTATGACTCGGAAATAGCACCAACAGTTGAAGAGATTGTCAGTCAGCTTCGACAACATGAAATTACCGCTAATGTTATGCTGTCCTTTGGCCAGTTTCTTGATATTGTTCCTGCTCGTGCTTCCAAGGGGCAGGCATTGCGCTATGCATCACAACGCCTGGATATCCCACTAGAGCAAATTCTTGTTGCTGGTGGTTCTGGTTCTGACGAAGACATGATGCGCGGCAATACTTTGGCGGTTGTTGTTGGTAACAGACATGATGAAGAGCTTTCTCAACTGGTCGATCAGGAAAGGATTTATTTTGCTGGACTGGATCATGCTCTCGGTATTCTTGAAGCAATAGATTATTATGATTTCTTTCATGCATGCATAGTACCGAATGCATGATGAGTGTTAAAATCCAGTCTGTTAAATTGTTCAGGTTTGTTTTTTCGAAAAGAGTATAAATAATTGAGGAGGGGCTATTAAAGCTGAAGTTATGTTGAAGAAAATTACTTTACCGAAAGGTGTAATGTTTAACGCTTACCCTGACAGCATTGGCCAAAATATGGCTGATACAGTGCGTATGCTTAAAAGACCCGAATTCAAGGATGTTTTTTCCTTATTCTATATTCTGCCTACCATTTTTAATAGTGATTTAGATCGCGGCTTTTCTATCATAGATTATAACCTTAATGATAATCTTGTTTCTCAGGGGGATTTAGAGGCGCTCCATAAACTCAATATCATGTTCAAGTTTGATCTAGTTCTGAACCATCTGTCCGTTGGCTCGCCCCAATTTCAAGATCTATTAAAGCATGGAGACGAATCAAAATATAAGAACTTCTTTATTGATTGGAACGAATTCTGGCATTCGTATGGAAAGATGGGCCCAGACGGTTATGTGATACCCTACCCGGAACACCTGGATAAACTTTTTATGAGAAAGCCCGGTTTCCCGATATTGAAAGTACGCTTTCCAGATGGATCTGACAGACCTTACTGGAATACCTTTTATCAGGAGATCAGTTATCGTGAGATCTCCGTTCAGGATCTACTCCAGTCATTAGGGACGGAAAAACTCACGCATGAACAGGCGAAGCATATTGTATCGCTTGTGAATGATGTATTAATTGCAAAACGGGATATTAGCGAAATAGATTTAGGTGATTTTGCCTATCTCAAAGATGATATTATTCCTGTTATTGAACAACACCGTCAATATCTCGGACAAATGGATTTAAACGCACAATCGCAACAGGTCTGGGATTTTTATGATGAAACCTTTAACAAGTTGCATAACCATGGCGCAAAGCTTGTCAGGCTTGATGCATTTGCTTATTTGCACAAGAAACCGGGCGAAATTAATTTCTTCAATATACCCGGCACCTGGGAATACCTGGCAAGACTAAAACATATGGCCGATAAGTATGACTTGATTCTGCTACCTGAATTACATTCTGAGTATGGCTCCAGGCTGCATGAAGAAGTGGCTTCTGAAGGATTTCCCATCTATGATTTTTTCTTTCCCGGTCTGCTTATCCATGCTCTGGACTGCGGGACAAACAGGCATCTTCTGCACTGGATAGACGAGCTAATAGAGAAAAATATCAAAACGATTAACATGCTTGGATGTCATGATGGCATCCCTGTCCTCGACTTGAAAGGGAAAGATAATGCCGGTGTCTCAAGAGAAGGTTTAGTAAGTGACAAAGAGATCGATAGCCTTATCGAAAGAATACTGGACAGAGGCGGGAGGGTAAAAGAACTATATGGCTCAGATGGCAGGAAAATTTCGTATTATCAGGTAAATGCGACATTCTTCAGTGCACTGGGGGAAGACGAACGAAAGCTGCTTCTTGCCCGGGCAATTCAAATGTTTATGCCGGGCATACCACAAGTGTGGTATCTGGATCTGTTTGCCGGCAAGAATAACTACACAGCTGCTGACCAAGGCGGCACGGCGGGCCATAAAGAAATCAATCGCACAACACTTACCAACAGCGATATCGAGCTAGGACTCAAACAAACTGTTGTACAAGAGCAGCTTAAGCTCATGAGACTTCGGAATACATCGCCTGCTTTTGACGGCGAGTTGACGGTCAGTGCTACAGATGAGCACCGTCTGCACTTAACCTGGAAAAAAACCGGAAGCATAGCGAGCCTGAATGCTGACTTACGCGACTATAGCTTTAGTATTACACACAAGGAAAATGCCGGTAAAGAAAATGTAATGACATTTCTCTAGATGCTGGAATCGACATTTCGTAGAGGATCAATATGAAAATATTAGCAACAGACTTAGACAGAACGCTACTCCCTAATGGTCGTTGGGAAAGTGATAGAGAAGCGATCAAGCTATTTAATGAACTGACAGAAAAACATGACGTGCTCGTAGTATATGTAACGGGACGAAATCTTGCTCTTACTGAGCACGCGATAAAAGAATTTGGGGTCAGATACCCAAATATTCTATGTAGTGACGTCGGTACTTCGATTAGAAAGCATGAGAATGGCAAGTGGACGGTTGATGATGGCTGGGTTGCCCATATCAACAGGAAAAGTCCAAGGTGGAATGCCATGGCAATAAG
>JALVAL010000627.1 GCA_027011205.1 Gammaproteobacteria bacterium | reverse complement strand
GTCTAGGAGAAGAGCCGCAGTAAAACGCGAAATTCTACCTGATCCCAAGTTTGGGGATAAAAGTCTGGCCAAGTTTATCAATATTATTATGTTCAGCGGCAAAAAATCCGTTGCTGAAAAAATAGTCTATGGTGCTCTGGACATCGTGGTTGAGAAAACCAAAGGTGAGCCGGTTGAGCTGTTTAACAAAGTAATTGAAAATATCCGTCCTACCGTGGAAGTAAAATCCCGTCGTGTGGGTGGTGCAACCTATCAGGTTCCTGTAGAAGTTCGTACCGAACGTCAGGCCACTCTGGGTATGCGCTGGTTAGTGGATGCCGCCAGAAAACGCGGTGAAAAATCCATGGGTCGCAGACTGGCCGGTGAGATGATGGATGCGCTGGAAAACAAAGGATCCGCTGTTAAGAAACGTGAAGATACACACCGTATGGCAGAAGCGAATAAAGCATTCGCACATTACCGTTGGTAAAAAACCGTTGGTAAAAAAGTTGTAAGTCTTGAGTCGAAAGTCTTGAGTCAGAAGGGCGATTCATTCTTTTAAGGAGGATTCGCCCTTTTTACATTAAACCTTGTATATTTAATATACAAGGTTAAATCCTTAAGAGGTTTATAAAGTGGCACGTATAACTCCGATTACTCGCTATCGCAATGTGGGCATTATGGCACATATTGATGCTGGTAAAACGACCACCACAGAGCGTATTCTATACTACACCGGTGTTTCTCATAAAATCGGAGAAGTGCATGACGGCGCGGCCACTATGGACTGGATGGAACAGGAGCAGGAACGGGGTATTACCATTACTTCTGCTGCAACCACCTGTTTCTGGAAGGGTATGGACAAGCAGTTTGATGCCCATCGTATCAATATTATTGACACCCCCGGACACGTTGACTTCACCATAGAAGTTGAACGCTCATTACGTGTGCTTGATGGTGCAGTAGCTGTTTTCTGTGCGGTAGGCGGTGTAGAGCCGCAGTCAGAAACAGTCTGGCGTCAGGCAAACAAATATGAAGTCCCCCGAATGGCCTTTGTTAATAAAATGGATCGTTCCGGGGCAAATTTTCTGCGCGTAGTAGAACAGATTAAAACCCGTCTGGGTTCCCATCCGGTACCGGTGCAGATACCCATTGGTGCGGAAGAAAATCTGAAAGGGCTGGTGGATCTGGTTAAGATGAAAGCCATCTACTGGGAAAAAGAAAATATGGGGATCAATTATGAGACTCGGGATATTCCTGAGGATATGGTTGATGTCTGTAATGAATGGCGTGAAAACCTGGTGGAAGCCGCCGCTGAAGCCAATGAAGAATTAATGAACAAGTACCTCGAAGGCGAGGAACTCAGTGAACAGGAAATTCATCAGGGTGTTCGAGAGCGTTGTTTAAGCACAGAAATTGTTCCGGTATGCTGCGGCAGTGCATTTAAAAATATTGGTGTACAGGCCATGCTGGATGCCATGGTGTATTATCTGCCGTCACCCACGGAAGTCAAAGCCATTAGAGGAATACTGGATGATAAGGAGGGTACTGAAGCAGAGCGTCATGCCTCGGATGATGAGCCGTTTGCTGCGCTGGCGTTTAAGATTGCTACCGACCCTTTTGTTGGCACACTGACTTTTTTCCGGGTTTATTCCGGCGTGCTTAAATCAGGAGAGGGCCTGTTTAATTCTGTCAAAGGAAAAAAAGAACGTATAGGCCGGATTCTGCAAATGCATTCCAATCACCGTGAGGAGATTAAGGAAGTACGGGCAGGAGATATCGCGGCTGCAGTGGGCCTGAAAGATGTCACTACCGGTGATACCTTATGCGACCCGAACAATATTATTATTCTGGAACGGATGGAATTCCCAGAGCCGGTGATCTCTGTGGCTGTTGAGCCCAGAACTCAGGCGGATCAGGAAAAAATGGGTATTGCTCTGGGTAAGCTGGCGCATGAAGATCCTTCCTTCCGGGTTAAAACTGATGAGGAATCGGGACAGACCATTATTTCCGGTATGGGAGAATTACATCTGGATATTATTGTCGACCGGATGCAGCGTGAATTTGGGGTAAAAGCTAATGTCGGTGCGCCGCAGGTAGCCTATCGCGAAACCATTGCCAAAAAAGTGGAAGTGGAAGGTAAATTTATTCGTCAGTCAGGTGGTCGTGGTCAGTATGGTCATGTCTGGTTAAAACTGGAACCGCAGGATGGTTACGAATTCGTTAATGAGGTGGTAGGCGGTACGGTCCCTAAAGAATATATTGGTGCAGTTGATAAAGGCATTCAGGAACAGATGCAAAATGGCGTGATTGCAGGATTTCCGCTGGTGGACATCAAGGCAACCCTGTTTGATGGTTCTTATCATGATGTTGACTCCAATGAAATGGCTTTTAAAATTGCCGGCTCATACGCATTGCGTGAAGGGGCGAAACAGGCCAGTCCGGTACTGCTGGAACCCATGATGAAGGTCGAGGTGGTTACGCCGGAAGATTATATGGGTGATGTAATGGGCGATTTAAATCGTCGTAGAGGCATTGTTGAAGGAATGGAAGATGGTCCGGTGGGAAAAATTGTTCACGCTGATGTGCCGTTATCAGAAATGTTTGGTTATGCCACGGACTTACGCTCCGCAACTCAGGGGCGTGCCAGTTACTCAATGGAATTCAGTAAATATTCTGAAGCGCCATCCAGTGTGGTGGAAACCATAGTTAAGAAACACGGATAAGCTTTAGTTCCCCCTCCTTCTGGGAGAGGGAACTAAATGCTGGTTACTCAATAAACGGATGAATAGTTATTAGATTAGTCTGTTTTTATAAATTTTTCGTGCCTTATTGTCAGAATTATGATATAAGATGCGGCTAATGTTTCAAGCATCCCCGGAAGGGCTCTTTGAAAATTATTAAAGAGCACAGGTCCGGGTTTGTAAACAATTTGGTGAAAATGTTTTTTTAATTAATATAGTTAATAGATAGTTCAGGATAAAACCATGTCTAAAGAAAAATTTGAACGTACGAAACCACATGTGAACGTTGGTACAATTGGCCACGTTGACCATGGTAAAACCACATTAACCGCAGCCATAACCAAATGTATGGCGGAAAAGCACGGTGGTGAAGTCCGTGCTTTTGATCAGATTGACTCTGCTCCTGAAGAAAAAGCACGTGGTATTACCATTGCGACTTCCCACGTAGAATATGAATCTGATACCCGTCACTACGCGCACGTAGACTGCCCGGGACACGCTGACTATGTAAAAAACATGATCACCGGTGCGGCCCAGATGGACGGCGCAATTCTGGTTGTCAGTGCAGCCGACGGCCCTATGCCGCAAACTCGTGAGCACATCTTATTATCCCGCCAGGTAGGCGTACCTTACATTCTTGTTTATATGAACAAGGCGGATATGGTAGACGACGAAGAATTATTAGAACTGGTGGAAATGGAAATCCGTGAACTGCTGGACAGCTATGACTTCCCAGGCGACGACACCCCCATTATTATTGGTTCTGCACTGAAGGCGCTGGAAGGCGATCAGAGTGAAATTGGTGTACCTTCTATTTACAAACTGGTTGATGCCATGGATGAATATATTCCTGAGCCAGAACGTGCAATTGATGGTGACTTCCTGATGCCGGTAGAAGACGTATTCTCAATATCCGGTCGTGGTACGGTAGTCACCGGTCGTGTTGAGCGTGGCGTTATCAAGGTAGGTGAAGAAATCGAAATTGTTGGTATCAAGGACACTCAGACCACCACCTGTACCGGTGTAGAAATGTTCCGTAAGCTGCTGGACCAGGGTCAGGCGGGAGATAATGTTGGAGTTCTGCTGCGTGGTGTTAAGCGTGAAGACGTGGAACGTGGTCAGGTACTGGCCAAGCCCGGATCAATCACTCCACATACTATCTTCGAAGCGGAAGTTTATGTACTGAGCAAAGAGGAAGGTGGACGACATACGCCATTTTTCAAAGGCTATCGTCCCCAGTTTTACTTCCGTACCACGGACGTAACCGGAGCCTGTGAATTACCAGAAGGCGTAGAAATGGTTATGCCGGGTGATAATGTCCAGATGGTAGTGACTCTGATAGCTCCCATCGCCATGGAAGATGGCTTACGCTTTGCAATTCGTGAAGGTGGTCGTACCGTAGGTGCTGGCGTAGTGGCTAAAGTCATCGAGTAAACAGCAGTCAGTTGTTCCCTTCTTCTCAGGAAGGGGGGATCAACGAAGGTTTCCTGAATAAAACCTTAAGTCAGATATGACACTATTCAAAATTTAGGCTAGTAGCTCAATTGGCAGAGCACCGGTCTCCAAAACCGGGGGTTGGGGGTTCGATTCCCTCCTGGCCTGCCACATTTGGAAAGCAGCACAACTCTATTCTGGCTCAGGATGTATTTTTGGTTCAGGGTTCTGGAAACAGAATTGTGCTTTTTTCTTTTACAAGAGATGCAAATTTGTTATCTCTCAAAAATCATTAAGACATATTAATGGCAGATAAAATAAAACTAATCATTGCAGTGGCTATCATTGCGGCATCGTTTTTTGTGTATTATACACAGGAAGAAATTTCACTGCTCTATCGGGTTCTAGGCGTGTTTGCTGCAGTTATCATAGCATTCCTGATTTCAGCAAAAACAGAAAAAGGGGCATCAAGTATTGCCTTTGTACGCGCTTCAGTTGTTGAAATGAAAAAAGTAGTATGGCCCAGTAAAAAAGAGACTACCACCACCACTTTAACCGTCGGTGTTATGGTGGTAATCGTGGGTATTATTCTCTGGACCTTTGATCAGTTCATTGGTTGGGGTGTTCGATTGTTGACTGGTCAGGGATAGCTCTGGGGGATATTAAATGGCATTACGTTGGTATGTGGTACAGGCCTTTTCAGGCTATGAAAAAGCAGTTAAGCGTTCCCTTGAAGAACGCATTGCCCGATATGGTATGGAGTCATCTTTTGGAGAGATTTTAGTACCAACTGAAGAAGTGGTAGAAATGCGCGGTGGTAAAAAACGTAAAAGTGAGCGTAAATTCTTTCCTGGGTATGTACTGGTACAGATGGAAATGGATGATGATACCTGGCATCTGGTCAAAGATGCGCCCCGGGTTCTGGGCTTTATCGGCGGCAAAAAAGACGAACCGGCTCCTATTACAGACAAAGAAGTCGATGCTATTCTTAACCGTATTCAGGAAGGTACTGACAAACCCAGACCTAAAGTATTGTTTGAAGCAGGCGAGTTGGTCAGAATTATTGATGGTCCGTTTAACGACTTTAATGGTGTGGTTGAAGAAGTGGATTACGATAAGAGCAGAATGCGCGTATCGGTCAGTATCTTCGGTCGTTCTACACCCGTTGATCTGCAATTTATCCAGGTAGAAAAAGCTTAAATTATATTCTAATATGCTGCTACAGTTATAAACCTCTAGCAGTATTGTTGTTTGTCGGGTATAATATCTGGCTGCATTAACAGGGGAGCCTGATCGAACAGGCGCTATCACCCAAACGAGGAAATTATGGCTAAAAAAATCGAAGCATATATCAAGCTGCAGGTTCCTGCGGGTTCTGCAAATCCTAGTCCTCCGGTTGGTCCTGCTCTGGGTCAGCACGGTGTCAATATTATGGAATTCTGTAAAGCATTTAATGCCAAAACAGACAGCCTTGAAAAAGGTATGCCCGTTCCTGTTGTTATTACTGTTTATAATGATCGTAGTTTTACCTTCATTACCAAAACACCACCTGCAGCAGTGCTGTTAAAGAAAGCCGCAGGTATTCCTAAGGGTTCCGGTGTGCCTAATCGTGATAAGGTGGGTACCGTTAACCGTGAACAATTAGAAGAAATTGCGACCATTAAAATGCCTGATCTCTCGGCTGCCGATATGGATGCAGCGGTACGTACTATTGCAGGTACTGCAAGAAGTATGGGACTAAATACTGAGGGAGTGAAGTAAGCATGGCCAGGTTAACTAAAAGACAAAAAGTTATTCAGGAAAAAGTTGAACCCGGTAAGTTATATGGTTTTGACGAAGCTGTAGAATTACTAAAGACACTGCCCGGTTCCAAATTTGAAGAATCAGTTGATATCAGCGTAAACCTGGGTGTTGACCCACGTAAATCTGATCAGAATGTTCGTGGAGCCTGTGTACTGCCTAATGGTACCGGTAAAGATGTACGAGTTGCAGTATTTGCTCAGGGCGAAAATGCAGACAAGGCAAAAGAAGCCGGTGCGGATGTGGTTGGTTTTGAAGATCTGGCCGAGCAAATTAAAGGTGGTGACCTGAACTTTGATGTGGTTATTGCCACACCTGATGCTATGCGGATAGTGGGTCAGTTAGGTCAGATTCTGGGTCCCCGCGGCTTAATGCCTAACCCTAAAGTCGGTACTGTAACACCTGATGTGGTTACTGCCGTCAACAATGCTAAAGCCGGTCAGGTGCGTTTTCGTACAGACAAGGGTGGAATTATCCATTGTTCCATTGGTAAGGTGAGTTTTGATGCTCCAGCTTTACAGGGTAACCTGGAAGCATTGCTGGCAGATTTGCAAAAAGCCAAGCCTTCTTCAGCTAAGGGTATTTATTTGAAGAAGATCAGTATCTCAACCACACATGGACCTGGTCTGGTCATTGAACAGGGCAGTATTGCTACTGCTAAGTAATATTGTATTCCCTCTCCCTCCGGGGCGGGAAAAAAGAACTTTGGTTTACCATTAAGTACTAGCATTTCAGGAGCTTATGGTAAACGTCAAAGACCGCAGGTGAAAACCATTTTTTTAAGTGTGTTTTCTTAATAGAACCTTTTATTTAAAAGGGCAGCCTGCGCAGACGGTGAAAAATTAAGCTCTTCGGATGCTAAACAATCATCGTTGAGTTATTTGTTATTACTGATAATCAGTAGCAATAAATAACAATCTGTAAAATTAAGAATAAACCTGTTTTTTTAAGGTAAATTCTTATCCTGCAACGGATCACTGGATGTTTATCTGATGATTCATAAACGAGAGGTGAGTACTAAGTGGCTTTATCTATTGAAGGTAAAAAAGCGATTGTTGCTGAAGTAGCTGCAGTTGCCGCTGAAGCACACTCTGTCGTAGGCGCAGACTATCAGGGTATTGATGCCAATGAAATGAACGAATTACGCACTAAAGCACGTGCGGACGGTGTTTATCTTCGGGTGGTTAAAAATACTCTGGCAAGACGTGCTGTTGAGGGAACAGATTTCGAATGTATTCAAGATGAGCTGACAGGCTCTCTGGTGCTTGCTTTTTCAGAAGAAGATCCAGGTGCAGCAGGTCGGGTTATTGTTGATTTCATGAAAGATAACGACAAACTGGAAGTAAAAATCGTCTCTATTGGCGGTAAATTAATGACTCCTGGTGATGTTAAAGTCTTAGCTAAAATGCCTACTAAAGATCAGGCAATTGGCATGTTGATGTCTGTAATGAAAGCACCAATTTCGAAATTCGTTCGTACTCTGGCAGAGCCGCACACTAAACTGGTTCGGACTATCGCGGCTGTTCGCGATCAGAAAGAAGCAGGTTAAGCGGGTAGCTGAGCAAAACGAAATACGATTTAACGTATAGAAAGTATTTATGGTAAACCAACCGGTTATCCAGTGACGATTCTCTGATAATCAGTGACTGAATAATCAAAAAAATTTTGGAGTTAAAAATGGCTGTAACTAAAGACGAAATGTTAGAAGCAATTGCTAATATGTCTGTGATGGAAGTTGTTGAACTGGTTGAAGCAATGGAAGAAAAATTTGGTGTAACTGCTGCTGTTGCAGTAGCTGCTGCGCCTGCTGCCGGAGGCGCTGATGCTGGTGCTGCTGAGGAGCAAACTGAATTTAACGTAATCCTGACTGCTGTTGGCGATAAGAAAGTAAACGTCATTAAAACTGTTCGTGCTATTACAGGTCTGGGCCTTAAAGAAGCTAAAGGGGTTGTTGACGGTGCTCCTGCACCAGTTAAAGAAGGTGTTGACAAAGCCGAAGCTGAAGACATTAAGAAGCAACTTGAAGAAGCGGGTGCTTCTGTCGAACTTAAGTAAGACAGAGCCTTTTTATCGCTCACGGCATTGCTGGCTGTGTCACAATTTGGAGCGATAAATATGAAGCTGGCTGGTGGTTTAGACCACCGGCCTTTTTCCGTTTCTAAAATAGACATATTTCAAGTATATATCTTGCGCGGTTCTTTTTAACTAGAGCTAAGCACAGGGTAGATACTTGAGATAACTCAAAAGGGTCAACTTGATTTAGCCCTCTTGATGTTAATACTGGCTGCATGCAGCCTACCATTTTTTACAGAGACTGCTCGGGAAAATAAATGGCCTATTCATTTACAGAAAAAAAACGTATTCGTAAGAATTTTGGTACCTCTAAAGCGGTGATGGAAGTACCTTACTTACTGGCAATACAACTCGATTCATTCCGTAACTTCCTACAATCTGAAACCAACCCTGATGGACGCAGAGAAATTGGTCTTGAAGGGGCTTTTAAATCCGTATTTCCAATTGTGAGTTTCAATGGCAGTGCCAGTCTGGAGTTTATCAGCTACCGTCTGGGCAAACCTGCTTTTGATGAAAGAGAATGTCGTACCCGAGGTGTGACCTTTTCTGCGCCCCTCAGAGTTAAACTGCGTCTGGTTATTTATGACAGAGACTCCGGTGCCAAGAAAAAAGTAAAAGATATCCGTGAGCAGGAAGTCTTTATGGGCGAAGTACCATTAATGACTGAAACTGGTACCTTTATTATTAATGGTACAGAGCGGGTTATTGTCTCCCAGCTGCATAGAAGCCCTGGTGTCTTCTTTGACCATGATAAGGGTAAGACTCACTCATCCGGTAAATTACTGTTTAATGCCCGGGTTATTCCTTACCGCGGTTCCTGGCTGGATTTTGAATTTGATCCCAAGGACAATGTGTTTGTCCGTATTGACCGTCGCCGTAAATTACCCGCAACTATTCTGCTGCGTTCTCTGGGTTATGACAGTGAGCAGATGCTGGAAATGTTTTTTGATTTTGATGACTTCCGGATCAGTGCAGAAAAAGCCGAGCTTAAACTGGTTTCTGAAAGAATGCGTGGTGAAACCTATGGTTTCGACATAAAAGATAACAAGGGCAATGTTATTGTAGAATCCGGTCGACGCATTACTACTCGTCATGTACGCCAGATTGAAAAGACTAAAATGAAGTACATTGATATGCCACTGGAATTGCTGCATGGCAAGGCTCTGGCAAAAAATATCATTGATGCGGACAGCGGCGAAATTATTGCCAATGCCAATGATGAGATCACTGAAGAGTTATTAGATAAGCTGATTGCTGCCGGTGTGACAGAAATACAGACTTTGTACACTAACGAACTGGATGCCGGTCCTTATATTTCAGAAACTCTGCGTATTGACAGTTCAAGTACACAACTGGAAGCTCAGGTAGAAATCTACCGTATGATGCGTCCAGGCGAGCCGCCTACCAAGGAAGCTGCAGAAGCATTGTTTAATAACCTGTTCTTTACTGAAGAACGTTATGACCTGTCTGCAGTGGGTCGTATGAAGTTTAATCGGCGCATTGGTCGCGAAGATCTGACCGGTGCAGGTATACTCTCCAACGATGATATTATTGCCGTTATCAGGACTTTGCTGGATATTAAAAACGGTAAGGGTATTGTTGATGACATCGATCACCTGGGCAATCGCCGCGTACGTAGTGTGGGTGAAATGGCTGAAAATCAGTTCCGCGTTGGTCTGGTTCGTGTTGAGCGTGCTGTTAAAGAACGTCTGACGCTGGCCGAAGCTGATAATCTGATGCCGCAGGAACTGATTAACGCCAAGCCGGTTTCCGCAGCGATTAAGGAATTTTTTGGTTCCAGTCAGCTGTCCCAGTTTATGGATCAGAATAACCCGTTATCTGAAATTACCCATAAACGCCGCGTCTCTGCCTTAGGCCCTGGCGGTCTGACTCGAGAACGTGCCGGTTTTGAGGTGCGTGACGTACATCCGACGCACTATGGTCGAGTCTGTCCAATTGAAACACCTGAAGGTCCAAACATTGGTCTGATTAATTCCCTGGCGGTCTATGCTCGTACTAACGATTATGGTTTTCTTGAGTCCCCTTATCGTAAGATTGTAGACTCTCATGTGACCGATGAAGTAGACTATCTGTCCGCTATTGATGAATCCCAGTATGTGATTGCCCAGGCGAATGCCACCATTGATGAAAACGGCAAACTGACTGATACTCTGGTTAACTGTCGTCATCTCAATGAATTTGGTACTCAGCCGCCTGAAAAAATAAATTATATGGACGTATCACCCCGACAGATCGTCTCAGTGGCCGCTTCCATGATCCCGTTCCTGGAGCACGATGATGCTAACCGAGCCTTAATGGGTTCTAACATGCAGCGTCAGGCTGTACCCACACTGAAAGCAGATAAGCCGTTAGTTGGTACTGGTATGGAGCGCACCGTTGCCAAAGACTCCGGTGTGGCAACCGTTGCTAAACGCGGTGGCCTGATTGATAAAGTTGATGCCTCACGTATTGTTATTCGGGTGAACGATGATGAAACCTTACCCGGTGAATCCGGCGTCGATATCTATAATCTGACCAAATACACCCGTTCTAATCAGAACACCTGTATTAATCAGCGTCCGCTGGTGAAAGAAGGTAATATCATTGCCCGTGGTGATGTCATTGCAGACGGTCCATCAACCGATCTGGGTGAACTGGCTCTGGGTCAGAATATGATGATTGCCTTTATGCCCTGGAATGGTTACAACTTTGAGGATTCCATTCTGGTCTCAGAAAGAATGGTGGACGAAGACCGTTTTACTACTATTCATATTGAAGAGCTGACCTGTATTGCCCGTGATACCAAATTAGGTTCAGAAGAAATCACCTCGGATATTCCTAATGTAGGTGAATCTGCTCTGGCTAAACTGGATGAGTCCGGTATCGTTTATATTGGTGCCGAGGTTAAAGGCGGGGATATTCTGGTGGGTAAAGTGACGCCAAAAGGTGAAACCCAGTTAACACCGGAAGAAAAATTACTACGAGCCATCTTTGGTGAAAAAGCATCCGACGTTAAAGATACTTCTTTAAGAGTGTCCGGCAGTAAAGTCGGTACTATTATTGATGTTCAGGTCTTTACTCGTGATGGTCTGGAAAAGGATGCGCGTGCCAAATCAATTGAGGATGATGCACTGACAGCGGTTCGCAAAGATATGATGGATCAGTTCCGCATCGTGGAAGAAGATACCTACAGCCGGGTTGAGCGTCTGATAGAGGATGAAATTGTTGATGGTGGGCCGGGCATGAAAGCCGGCGATAAAGTCACTAAAAATACTCTCGATGGTCTGGAACAGCGCAGTAAATGGTTAGATATAAAACTGCGCGATACTGAAAAGCAGGGTCAGCTGGAAAAACTGGCTGAACAACTGGATCATTCCAGAGCTGACTTTGATGAACAGTATGAAGAGAAGCGCAAGAAAATTGTTGCCGGTGATGATCTGGCTCCGGGCGTACTTAAAATGGTTAAGGTTTATATGGCGGTTAAACGTCGTATTCAGCCCGGTGATAAAATGGCCGGTCGTCATGGTAATAAGGGTGTTATCTCTACTATTGTGCCGGTTGAAGATATGCCTTATCTGGAAGACGGGCGTACCGTTGACATTGTTTTAAACCCACTGGGTGTACCTTCTCGAATGAACGTCGGACAGGTGCTGGAAACTCATCTGGGCTGGGCGGCTCGTGGTCTTGGTCTGAAAATCGGTGATATTCTGCAGCAAAAAGCAGAAGCCGCTGAAAAAGTAAAAGAACTGCGCGGTTTTATGGACGAAATTTATAATGAGAGTGCTGGTACTAAAGAAGATCTGGACAGTCTGAATGATGCAGAAATCATCGAACTGGCCGGCAATCTGAAAGCTGGTGTACCCATGGCGACTCCAGTATTTGATGGTGCCGCAGAAAGTGAAATAAAACGTCTGCTGAAACTGGGCGGTAATGATGAATCCGGACAGTCTATATTGTATGACGGACGTACCGGTAACAAGTTTGACCGCCCGGTAACCGTTGGTTATATGTATATGCTCAAACTGAACCACCTGGTAGACGACAAGATGCATGCCCGTTCAACCGGTCCATACAGTCTGGTCACCCAGCAGCCTCTGGGCGGTAAAGCACAGTTTGGTGGTCAGCGCTTCGGGGAAATGGAAGTCTGGGCACTGGAAGCTTATGGTGCTGCTTATACCCTGCAGGAAATGTTAACGGTTAAATCCGATGACGTAACCGGTCGTACCCGGATGTACAAAAACATCGTTGACGGTGATCACCGCATCGATGCCGGCATGCCAGAGTCCTTTAACGTACTTCTAAAAGAAATACGAGCACTCGGCATCGACATCGAACTAGAACAGGTTGATTAATATACAGAAGTCTTTAGTCTGTTTCTTAACGCTGAACGACTAAAGACATTCTGAAACAAAAAATTCTGAGGGGCGTTATTTACGTCCCTCATATGGCGCATCACTAGAGGATACCAAGTTGAAAGATTTATTAAATCTCATAAAACAGCAAAATCAATTCGACGATTTTGACGCCATCCGTATCGGACTTGCTTCACCTGCCAAGATAAAATCCTGGTCATACGGTGAAGTAAAAAAACCAGAAACTATTAACTATCGTACCTTCAAACCGGAAAGAGATGGTTTGTTCTGTGCCAAAATATTTGGTCCGGTTAAGGACTACGAATGCCTGTGCGGCAAATACAAACGGCTTAAACATCGCGGTGTCATCTGTGAAAAATGCGGCGTTGAAGTCACCCAGTCCAAGGTTCGCCGTGATCGGATGGGGCATATTGAACTGGCCAGCCCGGTGGCTCATATCTGGTATTTGAAATCTCTGCCATCCCGTATGGGTCTGCTGCTGGATATGACTTTACGTGATATTGAGCGGGTACTGTATTTTGAAGCCTTTGTGGTTATTGATCCCGGTATGACGACGCTGGAAAAAAATCAGATTTTAACCGATGAACAGTATCTGGATGCTATTGAAGAATATGGTGATGATTTTGATGCTCGTATGGGCGCCGAAGCCGTGCGTGAACTGCTTAAAGCTATTAATATCACTAAAGAAATTGCGTTTATCCGCGAAGAAATGGCCGGTACCGAGTCAGAAACCAAACTGAAAAAGTTCTCCAAACGTCTGAAACTGCTGGAAGCCTTTAATGACTCCAGCAACCTGCCAGAATGGATGGTCATGACCATCCTGCCGGTTCTGCCGCCTGATTTACGTCCTCTGGTACCTCTGGAAGGAGGTCGTTTTGCTACTTCTGATCTGAATGACCTGTATCGTCGGGTTATTAACCGGAATAATCGTCTGAAGCGTTTATTAGAGTTGAATGCACCGGATATTATTGTACGTAATGAAAAACGGATGCTGCAGGAATCTGTGGATGCCTTACTGGACAACGGTCGTCGCGGTCGTGCCATTACCGGTTCCAATAAACGGCCTTTAAAATCTCTGGCTGATATGATTAAGGGCAAGCAGGGGCGTTTCCGTCAAAACCTGCTGGGCAAGCGGGTGGATTATTCCGGTCGTTCCGTTATCGTGGTTGGACCGACTTTGCGCCTGCATCAGTGTGGACTGCCCAAGAAGATGGCTCTGGAATTATTCAAACCCTTTATTTTCAGCAAGCTGGAATTGCGTGGTCTGGCCACTACAATTAAAGCTGCCAAGAAAATGGTGGAACGAGAAGGACCGGAAGTCTGGGATATCCTGGAAGAAGTGATCCGCGAACATCCTATTATGCTCAACCGGGCACCGACTTTACATCGTCTGGGTATTCAGGCTTTTGAACCGGTTCTGATTGAAGGTAAGGCCATTCAGTTACATCCTCTGGTCTGTACCGCATTTAATGCCGACTTTGATGGTGACCAGATGGCGGTGCATATTCCTCTGTCTATTGAAGCTCAGCTGGAAGCCCGTTCCTTAATGATGGCCTCTAACAATATTCTGTCACCCGCAAATGGCGAGCCAATTATTGTACCGTCTCAGGACGTGGTACTGGGTCTGTATTATATGACTCGTGAACTCATCAATAGTAAAGGTGAGGGCATGATGTTTGCTGATGCCATGGAAGCTGAGCGCGCCTTTGAAACGGGTCATGCCGTATTACATGCCAAAGTTAAAACCCGAATTACCGAATATCTTAAAAATGAAGACGGTGAGCTGGTTGAACAGAGTCGGGTGGTTGATACCACTGTGGGTCGTTCTATTCTGTCCAAGATTTTAGCCCCGGGATTAAGCTTTGATCTGATGAATAAGGATTTGACAAAAAAATCCATTTCTGCACTGATCAATGCCTGCTATCGTGAAGTGGGTCTGAAAGAAACCGTTATTTTTGCTGACCAGTTAATGTACACCGGCTTTGCTTATGCCGCTCGTTCCGGTGCTTCTTTTGGTGTTAATGATATGGTTATCCCGGAGGAGAAATACCGCATTATTGATGAAGCTGAAAAAGAAGTTCAGGAAATTCAGGAGCAGTATGAATCCGGTCTGGTGACTAATGGTGAACGCTATAACAAGGTCATTGATATCTGGTCACATGCCAATGAACAGGTCGCCAAGTCCATGATGGAAATTCTGGAATTTGACGAAATTGAAATTGATTATGTACCGACTTCAACGGTTTCCGGCAAACCTCTGAAAGAAATTGTGCCTGATGATGTTAAGGACAGTATCCCGAATAAAGGTGATGTCATTAAACAGACCTCCTTTAACTCGGTTTATATGATGGCTGATTCCGGTGCTCGTGGTAGTGCGGCGCAGATCAGACAGCTGGCCGGAATGCGTGGTCTGATGGCCAAGCCGGACGGCTCTATTATTGAGACACCTATTACTGCCAACTTCCGTGAAGGACTGAGCGTATTACAGTACTTTATTTCCACTCATGGTGCTCGTAAAGGTCTGGCGGATACTGCTCTGAAAACGGCAAACTCCGGTTATCTGACCCGCCGACTGGTTGATGTGGCGCAGGATCTGGTGGTAGTAGAAGATGATTGCGGTACTGAACAGGGTGTTATGGTTCAGTCACTGATTGAAGGTGGTGATGTGGTTGAACCATTACGTGAAAGAGTCCTGGGTCGTATTGTTGCTGAAGATGTCATTAAGGCCAATAGTGATGAAGTTATTATTGCCAAAGGCACCCTGATGGATGAAGCCTGGTGTGAACAGCTGGAAGAATTGAGTGTAGACCACATGATAGTTCGTTCACCAATTGCCTGTGAAACACGCTTTGGTATCTGTGCGACCTGTTATGGGCGTGATCTGGCTCGTGGACATAAAGTGAATATGGGTGAAGCTGTGGGTGTTATTGCGGCCCAGTCCATTGGTGAGCCGGGTACCCAGTTAACCATGCGTACCTTCCATATTGGTGGTGCGGCCTCTCGTTCTGCCTCAGTCAGCAGCATTGAAATTAAAACCAGCGGTATCATCCGACTGCATAATATTAAAACCGTAACGCAGGAAAATGGTAATATTGTTGCGTTTTCCCGTTCCGGTGAATTAACGGTGGCAGATACTCATGGTCGTGAACGTGAACGTTATAAAGTACCTTATGGTGCGGTATTGACCATAACCGATGGTTCGGAAGCTAAGGGTGGTAATATTGTTG
>JALVAL010000626.1 GCA_027011205.1 Gammaproteobacteria bacterium | reverse complement strand
CTATTAAACTCAATTGCTTTTGCTATAGTTAGTTGTAACTAAATTTGTCCTATAGAGCTTATATGCCCGAAAACAGTCAACTTAATCAATTTATCCAGAAATCCGATATCGCTGCTCTACCTGTCTTACATAATACTCTTCAGGTGCTTAAGGAAACCCTGGAAAAACCCAGTTTTAACTATCGCTATCTGGATTCAATTCTGCAATATGATCCGGCCTGTATGATCAACTTACTGGCCTATGCCAATCAGGAAATGGACAATAATTCTGATAGCCAGATCAGCCAGGTAGAACATGCGGCCATGTTTCTGGGTATGGACAGGCTGGAAAAATTCATAAACAAAATAACCTCTATTTATAGTTTAAAAAATAAAAATATTGCGAATAAGATCATTCGCTTACAATACCGCGGCGTGCATGCGGCCTTTCAGGCACGAAACTTTGCCACTATGCTCAATGTTTCATCGATAGAAGAAGTCTATACCAGTACACTAATCAGCCCACTATCCGAATTATTATGCTGGAACCAGGAACCTGTCAAAGCCCAGAAAGTCGAATTATTAATCCATAATAAGCAGATGGATTATGAAACAGCTCAAAAGCAAATTTTTGGCTTTACCTTTCATAAACTGGCTGAAGCACTGACGCATCGCTGGAAAATACCCAATCTGTTTTTACAGCGACAGGAAATGGCAGATCTGGAAGAAGCTTCAAAACCTGTTAAATGTATGTATCTTGCAGAAAAAAGCAGCATAATTTCTGAAAAAGGCTGGTATTATGCTGCAATGTATAAACATCTGAAGCTTTGTGCCAATGAACTTCATTATGGTGAAGCCCGGATTGCCCAGGAGCTTCATAAAACAGCCGCTGATCTGGCTTATAGTACAGAAGCCTTTTTCCCTGTCCAAAGTATCTCTGCCTATCTGGCCTTATTACCAGGAGAAGTACCCTATACTCAGGTCATTGAAATTGAAACAGAAAAAAAAGCACCTCAGGTCTCTCAAAAACCTGACCAGGCTGCTGTTAAACTCAAACCCAGGCGTGCACCGGAAAAAACACCCGCTATCCAGCTGATTTCAACTTCCAATGATTTCCCTGCTCTTATCCGGGTAACCATTGACGCACTGGCAGAAACTCAGATTTTTACCCGGGTTGCCTTTATGATGCTCAGCAAAGACAAAAAAATTCTGCAGGTCAGAGGATTAAAAGGCCATAAAGATAAACACTTTATCAGTACCTTATTACCTATGAAGCCGGTTAATCTGTTCAGTAAATTATTAGAAAAATCTCAGACAGTGTTTATTAACGAAGCCAATTATGAAAAATTCTCTCCCATCATTAACAAACCCATGCAGCAAATGCTTAAGGTCAGAGAGTTTATTGCAAAATCTGTTCATGTAAATAACAAACCCATTGGACTGTTTTATCTGGATAAACAACCTGTTTCTGATGAACAGGAAGCTAAAGCCATTGATATTAAGGAATTTACAGAAGTGAAAAACATACTCAATATGTTTGAAAAGCAGCTGAAGAATATCAGCTCGTAAACTCCCATTACGCATAGAACATGGGAACAAGTATCAATTTATAATCCGTAAAAGTCTCTATAGCCTGATACAGTAAATGAGACTCAATATATGCCCAGTTCCTGTTACGGACTATTGAATTCAGACCATAAAATTAATCAATCCAGTTCTGTTCGACCATTAAAAGCCAGACTCAGAGTCGAACCGTCTATATATTCCAGTTCGCCACCCAGAGGCACACCGTGAGCAATGCGGGTTATTTTTACGCCGGCAGGTTTCAGCATTTCCACAATAAAGTGTGCCGTTGCCTCCCCTTCAACAGTTGCATTGGTAGCCAGGATCACTTCTTTAATCACCTCTAAACTGACTCTTTGCTGCAAAGTATCCAGATGTAAATCCTGTGGACCAATACCATCCAGTGGAGATAAATGTCCCATCAGAACAAAATATGTCCCATTATAGGTACCGGACTGTTCTATAGCATAGACATCCGAAGGTGATTCAACCACGCAAAGCATTTGCCGATCACGTTTTTGTGACTGGCAGATATCACACTGTTCCGCCTCAGTCAGAATACGGCAACTGGAGCAATGTCCTACCTGCTCTGCAGCCCGCAGCAGTGCATGAGACAGCTTATTTGCCCCCTCTCTGTCCCGCTCAAGAAGGTGATAAGCCATCCGTTGAGCCGATTTTGTGCCGACGCCGGGCAGACAACGCAGGCTGTCAATTAACTGCCTGATAAGCGGTGAATGAGACATATAACAGCAATAATCTTAAAATGGCATTTTTAAACCGGGCGGCAGGTTCATTCCATCCGTCATACCGGACATTCTTTCCTTTGAGGCCGCTTCAAGCTGGCGAACAGCATCGTTGACAGCTGCGGCAAGCAGATCTTCAAGCATTTCCTTATCATCCATAACGCTGTCATCAATGCTGACACGGCGCAGATCATGACGACCGCTCATTATTACAGAAACCATACCCCCGCCAGCCTTACCTGTAATTTCCATATTGGCAATTTCAGCCTGAGCTTTCTGCATATCTTCCTGCATTTTCTGGGCCTGCTTCATCAGACCGCCTAAAGCACCTTTCATTATTGCTCCTTATTATACTAATTTAATTATTGGTTTTGTGTTGTAACTAGTGTGCATCCGTTTATTGATGCACACTTGCGGTACAGGGACGTGCCGCTCATTTTTGACGACGGTAAGTCGTTGAAAATGGAGTAAAAGAAAAATCACACTTTTTCTTTTACGTTCCGTAAATTGCCAGGAAGGCAATTTACGGATGGACACTAACTAGTGGCTTAATAGATTCTTCCCGTATGGATGCACCCAGGGAATCCACCAACATCTGTACTTTCTGATCCGAATAAATAGATTCGACAGCTTCTTTTTGCAAGGCTTCATCTGCAAGAATCTCCCGTCTTCTCGGTGTCTGTATCTGCTCTTTCGGACTTAACTGACATTCTAAAAAGTGTAACACCAGAGGTTGTTCCAGTACTTTTTGCAAGGCCACCTGTAAACGTTGTTTTATTTTATCACTGAGTAAATGATTATGCACTGATTCCAGCAACAACTCAAAATTAACCCGTCCATCCTGTTCGGTTTTATTGCTCAGAGCACAATGTTTGGCCAGTTGTTGTTCAAATCCGTTTATCTGAGATTGTTCTATCAGATTACACCAGAAATCGGCCAGCTTTCCAGTGCCTGATTTCTGACACGGAATAATCTTTTTTTGCTGAGTTTCAACAGCTGGCTTTTTATCCTGGGCAACTATACCCTGTTGCTTTTCCTGTTCCGGTTTATTGTTCAAACCAGCAGAAGGTTCCACCTGAACTTCTGCGGTATGGTATAAGTTTGATGATTCAATAGATGAATCTGCAGCGGGAGAAACCTCTTTTACTGACTGAGAAACACTCTGTTCAGATTGTTCATCTGCAGAATATATGCTCCCATAACTTTCATAACTTTCTAACGGAGGCAAATCCTGGATATCCGCCTCATCAGGAACGGGTGCATCAATAATAAATAAATCTTTGTCAGCAGAGCTGGCGCGGGTGTTAGTATTCCTGTCTGAAGACATGGGAGGATTATCTACGGGAACAGAAGCTACCGTTACTGATGCATCCGCTACAAATATTTTCTGAATAGAATGATCAATATCAGGTAATTTCTCTGGTTCTGAATCAACTGTGACCGCTTTTACCTGACTATTTGCTGTTGCTGTTGATTTTTTCAGGCTGACAGAGTTTTTTTTTATAGCTACGGGCCTGAAAGCCAGCATACGCAACAGAATCATTTCGAAGCCACCCTGTGGCTGAGGTGAATAAGGCAGATCTTTTCGACCCGTTAAGGCAATCTGATAATACAATTGCACATCTTCCGCTGACATAGCCTGTGCAAATTGTTCCACAGCCTGTTTGTCACCATAGCTATCATCCAGAATACCCGGAACCATCTGACAAAGTGCAATCCGCTGCAGGCTATTAATCAGCTCAGCCAGTATGACATTAACGTCCAGCCCCTGTTCAGCCAGCCGACGGCTTTGAGCTATGAGCTCTGCCCCGTTATTATTGGCCAGAGCCGCCAGCAGAGTATAAATCCGATCTTTCCGGACACTGCCTAACATGGCTTCAACATCGGACAGGTTAGGGTGACCATCGCAATAGGCAATAGCCTGATCCAGCAGACTCAGTGCATCACGCATGGAACCATCGGCAGCTATGGCCAGAGGTTTTAATACCGTTTGTTCATAGTTAATCGATTCAGCCTGCAGGATATTCTGCATCTGTTGTTCAATTTGTTCAATACTGAGTCGTTTCAGATTAAATTGCAGACAACGAGACAGTATGGTTACTGGTAATTTCTGGGGATCGGTCGTTGCTAACAGAAATTTAACATGAGGCGGCGGCTCTTCCAGGGTTTTTAACAGAGCATTAAAGCTATGCCCTGAGAGCATGTGAACTTCATCAATCAGATAGATTTTAAAGCGGC